>JAJECR010000190.1 GCA_022821935.1 Candidatus Latescibacterota bacterium | reverse complement strand
GGGGCAGGTTGTGCGTCAGAGACCACTGACCGCCGGTCCGCGTGGCTGCCGCCAGGTGGCGCCTGGTTACGACCAGCATGGATTCCTCGATGCTGCCGTCCGGCGCCAGGTCGGTCTTACAGGCGAAAATGAGATCTGCCTTGTTCTCGCCTGCCGGCAGGCTGGACTGTATCAGACGGGTCAGTTCGGATGGTATCTTGTTGATCAGGGGCATGGAAAGTGCGCGGTTGGGTTCAGTGTCGTTCCAGATCGTAAGGCAGGGACATCAGAACAGGTTCGGATGCAGGGCGCCCGCCAGGGTTTCGATCGCGTCGAAAAGCCTGGGCGCGGGACGAATCAGCCAGTTCTCGGGGATCAACACGACGCGTTCGTTGCGTACGGCGTCCAAATCCCGCCAGCCATCGAGCGATTTCGCCCTTTCCAGGTATTTCTTCGTCGTTTCAGCCGGGTCCTCTCCTTCACGCAGGGTGGAAAGAAGGACCTGCGGATTCTTCGAAATGATATTCTCGAGGCTGTACACCGACCATGTGCGGGGCGGCAGGTCGTCGGCGACGTTCCGCCCGCCTGCACGCCGAATCACGCCCGAGGTATAGGTTTCGGGACCGGGTGTCCAATTCTCGTCTCTAAATGGGCTGCCGACAAATACTGAGGGACGTTCGCTTTCAGACAGGTCTCCGATCCGGTCCGCTACGGCAGCGAGCCTTTGCCTGTAGGCGTCGAGAAGCTCGCGCGCCGCTTCCTCCCGGCCGGCAAGCTTGCCCACCATGCCGATCGCGTCCAGTACTTCCTCGATCGACTGGGGGTCGAGTACGAAGACCGGGACGTCCAGCGCCTTCAGGCTGTATACCAGTTCCTTGCTGTTACCCTTGGAGGCCAGCACGAGATCCGGATCGAGGGCGACCAGTTTCTCGAGGCTCATCGACGTGACGTCGCCGACCTTGTCGATTTCCCTGGCTTCCGGCGGATAGTCACAGTAGTTCGTGACCCCCACGACTGAATTTCCCGCGCCAACCGCGAAAAGCAACTCGGTGTTGCTCGGGATGAGGGATACGATCCGTTGCGGAGTACTGTGGACGGTAACGGTCGATCCGATAGCATCCGTTACGGTCACCTGACCGGCGGCCGTCCTGGGAATCAGCAGCAGGCAAAGGAGTAGAATTGACCTCGGGAAGCTCGAAACGTACCTCACAATCGCTCCTGACATCACCATGGACGGGGTATCCGGTAGAGCGGTATACAATATAGGCGAAACCGGTTAAAATGGTACCTTTTTTTATAATTGACACTAAATTGGTTCGAAGCCTAAATCACGGAAAACAATACCCTTTCCATTGCGTCATTCGCGCCGTCCGTACCTGGCCCGAAATGGTCGGTAAGGCGATCTCGCTGAAGGGAAGCATACGATGGGACGATTCAAATACTGCCTGAACACCAGTACGATCCGTTCACCCGGCGTTTCTGTACCGGAACAAGTGGATATCGCCGCCGACGCCGGGTATGACGGCATCGAACCCTGGGTGGAGGAGATCGACACCTGGGTCGAGGAAGGCGGGACGCTGGATCAGTTGCGGGACCACGCCGCGCGTCGCGGGATCCGAATCGTGAACCTGATCGCGTTCTTCGAATGGGCGGTTCCCGAAGCCGACCGACATGCCAGGGGCCTGGAAGAGGCGAGACGGTGCTTCGAGATGGCGCAGACCCTTGGATGCCCTTTCGTAGCCACGGCCCCCAAGGGGATCCACGACCGGGAAGTAGACCTGTTCTCCGTCGCCCGGAGATTCGCCGAACTGACGGACGCCGTGTCGGATTACGCCGCGAAACCCCTGCTTGAGTTCTGGGGCGTGGCCCGTACGCTGGGCACGGTCGGAGAAGCCCTGCTCGTAGCGGCCGAAAGCGGCGTGCGGGACGCCCGGCTGCTTACCGATGTTTTCCACATGTACAAGGGAAGCGGTCATCAGCGGGGAATGGACTACCTCGATCCCGGCCGCCTGGGACTGGTCCACGTGAACGACTACCCGGCCGACCCGCCCCGCGCGGATATCGAAGACGAACACCGGGTCTATCCGGGCGACGGCGAAGCGCCGTGGGACGAGATCGTCGCAAGCCTGGTACGGCAGGATTACCGGGGCATGCTGTCGCTGGAGCTGTTCAACCCGGCCTACTGGGCCGAAGGACCGGTGGCCACCGCGCAAAAAGGGCTGGAAAAGCTTCGGGCGTGCGTAGAAAGCGCGTGATTCGCAACTGACGGGTTAATCCGGCAACTTACATCACTTTCAGCCGCCGCGCACACTCCTTCGCCATCATGTCCACAGCCACAGTGCCACATTCCGGACGACACGCATCGGACACCCCACCCGTAGTGCGGCCCGTTTCCGCCGGTCTCACCCTTCGGGCCGTGGCCATCGGATGCGTCTTCACCATCCTGCTGACCATCTGGTCACTCTCCTCCGAATTCGTTACGCGCGGTTCGTTCATCACGGTCACCCACCTGCCGGTGGCGGCGGTGCTGCCCTTCCTCCTGATGGTCCTGCTGGTGAATCCCTTCCTTAAATTCACCGGCTTCAGCCGTCCTTTCAACAGCCAGGAACTCATCGTGATCTTCTTCCTGGTCTTCACCGCTTCCGTCATACCCGGCTGGGCCTTCAGCAATTACGCAGTCTCGATCATAAGCGGACCGTTCTACCACGCAAGTCCGGAAAACCGCTGGGCCGACCTGTTCCTCGACTACCTGCCGTCCTGGCTGGTCGTGCGGGATCACCTGGGCGGACTGAATCAGTTCTACGAGGGCGCGACCTCGGGACGATCCATACGCTGGCAGATCTGGTTCGTCCCCATGTTCTGGTGGGTGACGTTCTACGTCGCCCTGTTCATGGTCGGCGCCTCGATCATGGTCATACTTCGGAAGCAGTGGGTCGAACACGAGCGCCTGGCCTTTCCGCTGGCCCAGGTGCCCCTGACACTGGTCGACGGCGCCGAAGAAAAATCCCTCTGGCCGAGGATCGCGCGTGTCCGCCTGTTCTGGTGGGGTTTCGGTATCACGCTGTCCATCATGACGTGGAACATAGGCAGTTTCTTCGACCTGTTTCCCCCCATACCGCTCGGAGCGGGACACGCCTTTCCCCTGACCCTGTACGAAGCCTTCCATCCCATACAGGTCCGCGTCAATTTCCTGCTCATCGTCGTGGCGTACTTCACGCGGGTCGAAGTGCTCCTCAGTGTCTGGCTGTTCTACCTGATCCGCATCGTGCAGCAGGGGGTGATGACCCGGATCGGCGTCCCGGGTCCGCAGGAGATGATGCACTTCCAGCACCTGTCCGGTTTCTTCGTCTTCGTGCTGTTCGGGCTCTGGATGGCGCGACGGCATATCCGCGACGTGGTCCGCAAGGCTTTGGGAAAGGCGCCTGAAATCGATGATTCGCGGGAATTCTTCTCCTACCGTACGGCCGTCCTGTCATTCGCCGGTGGTTCGTTTTACATGGTTTTCCTCCTGTGGAGCGCGGGCATGACGCTCTGGGTCGTGATGCTCATGATGTTCGTGCTGCTGGTCCTGTACATGGGCGTTACGCGCGTGGTGGCCGAAACCGGACTGGCGTCCCTGGACCTGCCCTACAACAGCGCCAACGAGATCACGTTCAGGTTCGTCGGTTCAGAGCATATCAATGCCCGGACCATCACGGGGATGTGGCTCTGCCAGACTTTTACGCGGAACTGGCGGACGCTCGGCATGTGTTCGATGGCCCATGCCGCCAAGGTAGGCGACGTCATGGGCGGCGTGGGCAGGGGCGTGTTCGGCGCCATCGCGCTCTCGCTGGCCATCGGTTTCATGACGGCCCTTGTGTACACGCTCTATCTGGGGTATGACATGGGCGCGTCCCAGCTTACGGCAGGCGGCTTTGAATCAGGCGCGAGGGGCTACTGGACGCAGCTGGAGACTTTTCTTACGAATCCCGAGGCCATGACGCGGTCCCAGCTGACCATGGTGTTGAACGGCGTATTGATCTCGGGGTTGCTGATCTGGGCCCATCACCGGCTCCATTTCTGGCCCCTTCATCCCGTGGGATTCGGGATCGTCACCACCTACGCGGCGGACATGGCCTTCCTCTCCATTCTGATCGTCTGGATAGTCAAAACCGCCGTTCTCCGGCTCGGCGGCGTGTCGCTCTACCGCCGGGGCCAGCCGCTGTTCATCGGCATACTCGCCGGCTACGCCCTGGGGGTGTTCCTCACCTTCCTGGTGGACGCGGCCTGGTTCCCGGGTGCCGGACACGTGGTGGACGGTTGGTAGCGGCGCTGTGTGCAATGTCATCGCGTGACGCGTCGCGTGTGACTCATCGTTGCATAAAGGGTATTTGTTCCGCTCCGCTGCGTGACGCGCCGTGGTGTGCCGCTCCACTGCATACAGGATATTTGAGTCGCTGTTTTGTCCATTACGCTCGCAACAGGACGTAAAACCATGAATCTATCCATACTCGATCAGTCCCCCGTACGGGAAGGCGTAACCGCGGTACAGGCCTTCCAGGAGACCCTGACCCTGGCCAGAGAAGCGGAAAGGCTGGGATACCGGCGTTTCTGGGTGTCCGAGCACCACAACGCCCACTGTCTGGCCGGCAGTTCGCCGGAGGTGCTCCTCGCGGCCATCGGGGCGGCCACGGCAAACATGCGCATTGGTTCGGGTGGGGTCATGCTGCCCTATTACAGCCCCTTCAAGGTCGCCGAGAGTTTCTCCGTGCTTACGAATCTCTATCCGGACCGCGTCGATCTCGGGGTCGGCCGGGCGCCCGGCGGCGACATGAAGACCGCCCGGATGCTGGCGCCGGGCGCGGGTCCCCGGTTCGAGCAATTCCCCGAACTGGTCGCGCAACTGGTGGAGATGCTGCAAAACAGCGATTTCGAGCCCAGAGTCACGCCCCCCATCCTGTCTCCCCCGCCCGTCTGGATGCTCGGGTCCAGTCCCGAAAGCGCGATGCTGGCGGCGCGACTGGGACTGCCGTACAATTTCGCCCTGTTCATCAACAGCAACATCGACCCGCGCATCCTGGAATTCTACCGTCACTATTTCGAGCCGTCCACTCAGACGCTGGAACCGGAAACCTGCATCGCGATCAACGTCATTTGCGCCGATACCGAGGCCGAAGCCAGGCGTCTCGCCCTCAGCCGGGACCTGCTTTTCGCGCGATTTGCTTCCGGCAAGCCCAGCAACGTCGTGCCCACCGTGGAGGAGGCCGAAAAGCACCAGTTCAGTGAAGCCGAGAGAGCCTTTCTGGATGACAAGTTCCGGCTTGCAGCCGTGGGTAGCCCGGAACAGGTCCGGGATACCATAGACCGGCTCACCCGGCAATTCGGGACGAGCGAGGTCATGGCCGTCACCATCACCCATGATTTCGAAGCCCGGCTGCGGTCCTACGAGCTTTTATCCGAAGTGTACCGGTCGTAACCCATTCCATGATGTGTTCGGCTGGGCGATGTGATCGGCTGGGCGAAGTGATCAGCAG
>JAJECR010000272.1 GCA_022821935.1 Candidatus Latescibacterota bacterium | reverse complement strand
GCTACATGCGCATGGACATGGCCTGGAACAACGAAGACCACCCGGTCGCGCTGGAAATCATAAAGAACGACGGTGAAGAAAGGACCATCCGGTTCGCACCGGTGTTTCAGTTTACCGACCAGTTGCGGCACCTGTGCGACTGTCTCGAAACGGGACGGCCTCACCGGATTCCCGCGGAGAACAGCCTGGGCAACATGCGGGTGATCGACGCCGTGCACACGTCCATCGACTCGGGACAGCCCGTGGTTGTGAATCCCGGGTAGTTTCCCGGGCGCACATTTAGTAAGAAACCCGTACCCTTTCAGGCTCAAACCTGGTCGGACAACACGTCTCATTCCAAGGGAGGAACATGATGATCAGGAATATCCTCGCGGCCATCGTCGGCTACGTTGTCATGGCCGCCGTGCTCTTTGTACTCTTCTCGCTGCTGTGGGTGACGGTGGGGCCCATGCGCGCCTTCCAGCCGGGTTCGTGGGAAGTACCCGTCGGCTGGGCGCTCGGTTCGCTCGTGCTGGGGTTCGTAGGGGCGTGTGCCGGCGGAAAAGTCTGTGCCAGAGTGGCGCACGATGGCAGGGGCGCCATGATCCTGATCGGCCTCGTCATCGTGTTTGGGGTGGTGCGGGCCCTGACGTCGGTGGAGATGCCGGCAGGACCGCGTCCCGACGATGTGTCGTTGATGGAGGCGACTGCGGGTGCCGTTCATCCGGCATGGTTCAACTGGCTCAACCCGCTGATCGGGGCCGCCGGAGTCTGGTTTGGGTCGCGGAAGTCGCGTGCGTAGCGGTCCATTCCCGCTTAGTACAGATCACGGGATGATCAAGCTCAATATCTGGGTGTTTGTATTTCTTTGTAAGAATAACCGCGGTCAATAAACTGGACCCGGACAACTGGACAGGTTCACGCATGAACTTCGAAGACATGACCCTCGGCGTCGAAGAGGAATACCAGATCATCGACCCGGAAACCCGGGAACTGACTTCATACATCTCCGAGTTTCTCGAAAAGGGCAAGCGGGTCTTCCGCGACCAGGTCAAGCCGGAATTCCTGCAGTCCCAGGTGGAGATGGGTACGGAAGTCTGCCGGGACATCAAGGAGGTGCGCAGGGAGGTGACCCGGCTCAGGCGCATGGTCTGCGATATCGCGGAGAAGAGCGATCACCGGATTGTGGCGGCGGGCACCCATCCCTTTTCCCGCTGGCAGGAACAGGAAGTCACGGAAAAGGACCGGTATAAGAGCCTCGTCGCCGATCTGCAGTACGTCGCCCGCAGGCTGCTGATCTTCGGCATGCACATCCACGTCGGCATACCCGACCGGGAGCTGCGTATCGACACCATGAACCAGATCAGCTACTTCTTGCCCCACATCCTGGCCCTTTCCTCCTCGTCCCCCTTCTGGATGGGCGACAACACCGGTCTCAAGTCCTACCGGAGCGTCGTGTTCTCCGAGTTGCCCAGGACCGGCATCCCCGACCGATTCAACTCGGCCGACGAGTATGATCATTTCGTCCGGACGATGATCAGGACTGGATGCATGGACGAACCCACGAAGATCTGGTGGGACGTGCGGCCCCACCCCCGTTTCCCCACGCTTGAGTTGCGCATATGCGACTGCATTACAAAGATCGACGAAGTGGTGGCCATCGTGGCGCTGGTTCGGGCGGTTGTGGCCAAGCTGATTACGTTACGGCGCGAGAATCAATCGTGGCGCTACTACCGGCGCGACCTTGTAGCCGAGAACAAGTGGCGCGCCATGAAGGATGGGCTGGACGGGAACCTCGTCGACTTTGGCAAGGAAGAGGAAGTGCCCGTTCGGGATCTCATCGGGGAACTGCTGGAGATCCTGGACGACGTGGTGGACCCACTCGGTGTACGCGAGGAGATTGAGTATATTCGTGTTATGCTCGCCGAGGGCAGCAGCGCGGATCGCCAGCTCAAGACCTTTGCAGAAACCGGAGATTTGAAGACGGTTGTAGATCAACTGGCCGATGAGACGGTTGAGGGCCTGTAATCGGAATCAACCCATATCCCGTTCGATGATCTAGCGGTATACGGACAAACACTCAAATAGCAGTAAATAAAGAGTTTAGATAGAACGACTCATTCGAAGAATGAGGGGCCCCCGTGCCTTCCCGGTCCAGACCGAACATCCTGTGGATTTCCTTCGAAGACACCGGTCCCTACTACGGCTGCTACGGCGACCCGGTGTCCCGCACGCCGAACGTGGACCGCTTCGCGTCCCAGGGTTGCCGGTGGACGCGGTGCTATTCCACGTCTGGAGTCTGCGCCCCGGCCCGGTCGGCGATCATCACCGGGATGTACGCCATATCCATCGGCACGCACCACATGCGGACCACCCACGTACACCCCGATACTCCGGAAATGCCCACGCCCTATTCCGCGGTCCCGCCCCACTACGTCAAGTGCTTCACCGAATACCTGAGGGGCGCGGGCTACTACTGCACGAACAACTTCAAGACCGACTACCAGTTCGATCCGCCGCTGACGGCCTGGGACGATCTCGGAAATACCGCCCACTGGCGTAACCGGCCGGATCCGGACCAGCCCTTCTTCGCGGTATTCAACCTCATGCGCAGCCACGAAAGCGGGATGTGGCCGGAGAAGTGCCCGGCGCCGGAATTCGATCCCGATGAAATCGAGCCGCCGCCCCACCTGCCCGACACGCCGAAGGTCAGGACGGCCCTTGCCCGTATGTATACGCACATCGCGCATAACGACCGGGAGTTCGGTGCCCTGCTCGAGCAGTTGGAAGAAGACGGGCTCGCGGACAACACGTATGTGTTCAACTGGAGCGACCACGGTCCCCTGCCCCGCGGCAAGCGCTGGCCCTACGACGCGGGGATTCACGTGCCGCTGATCGCAAGGGGGCCGGAACTGGGCGGGGGACAGGTGCGCGGCGACCTGGTCAGTACGATCGACCTCGGCCCCACAATGCTGTCCCTGGCCGGCGTCGAGATTCCAGGTCACATCCAGGGCCGCGCGTTTCTCGGGGACCAGACCCGACCCCCGCGCAGCTACGTCTTCGCCAGCCGGGACCGCCACGACGTATCCTACGACATGGTCAGAGCCGTACGGGACGGGCGGTACAAGTACATCCGGAACTACCGGCCGGACCTCCCGTACCTTTCCTGGATACCCTATCGAAACAAGCACCCGATCATGCAGGAAATGTGGAGGCTGCACATGGAAGGCGGCCTTAACGAGGCGCAGTCGGCCCTGTTCCGGTACCCCAGGCCCGTCGAGGAATTCTACGACACGGTTGAAGATCCCCATGAACTAAACAACCTGGCCGGGTCGAACGGGCCGACCAAGCAGGCCGGGGAACCACGGGTGAGGGGCGACCTGGAGCGGATGCGCGCGGCCCTCGATGAATGGCTCGAAGAAGTGGGCGACATGGGCCGCATCCCCGAAAGTGAAATGGTCCGGAACTGGTATCCGGAGGGACGCCAGCCAGAGACCGCTCCCGTGGTCTGCGTACCCATATGCGAGGATAGTCCCGGAATTGAACCGGCACTGGAAGGCGGCACGTTCCACGGCCCCTTGCTGCTGCAGCTTCACTGCGCGACACAGGGAGCATCCATTGCCTATACCTTCGACTCGGGGGAAAACCCGCACTGGCTGTTGTACACCGAGCCGCTTCGCCTGGAGGCCGGCGAGCACCAGTTGAGGGCCCGGTCGATACGCATCGGGTACGCGGAAAGCCCCGATATCGAGGCGCGGTTCGTGGTACGGGAAGCGTGACCGGTGCGGCGGCGTTTCGCGACCCCGAACAATGGTGTGCCCGGTCCGGTCCGGCGGCGCGCTTGATCCGGACTTCAAAGTTGTTGACCGACTTACTTTGAATCGTTAAGAAACACAGGTACGAATCGTGCTCTCCGCGTCTCCGAACCGGGAGGACTGCCGTGGACCCTTCCTGTCTTGCCTACTGCCTGACGGACGAAGAACGTCGTCTCTTCGATGAACAGGGCTATTTCATTGTGGAGAACGTCCTGCCGGCAGACATGGTCGAACCACTGAACCGCATTGCCGACGGCATCGACGAGGAGCACCGGTCGAAAGAGGGAAAAGGCGCCTACAGCGTCCTGAACCACTTCGATATTATCGGCCGGGATGATATGCTGCTGGAACTGCTCGACTGGCCGAAGACCTTCCCCAAGGTCTGGGGCATCCTCGGCTGGCACATTCAGCTATACCATTCCCATTTGATCGTATCGCCTCCTTGGCCGGCGGGTGAGAAACCGAAGAAACGACGCCTGGGCTGGCACCAGGACAGTGGCAGGCTGAACATCGACCTTGAGACCACGCCCCGTCCCCGGGTGTCGCTGAAAGTGGCCTTCTTCCTGAGCGACTGCACGGCGACCGACCGGGGCAATTTCCATGCCATTCCAGGCAGCCACCGGAGAGAAGCGATCAAGTTTCCCGAAAACGAGGCGTTGGATCCGGAAGGCGCCGTGCCGATCCAGGCCGCGCCTGGCGACGCCGTGTTTTTCGATCGCCGTCTCTGGCACGCCTCCGGCATCAACTATTCCGATATCACCCGAAAGGTGCTTTTCTACGGCTACAGCTACCGCTGGCTGCGTCCCCGGGACAACATGACCGTGAACCACTACATGGACCGCAGCGACCCCATCCGCAGACAGCTCCTGGGCGCAGGGCCATCGGGCGGCCACGGCTTTACGTCGCCCCTGCCCGAAGACATCCCACTGCGCGAATGGATCGGCAGGCACGCGGGCCCGGAATTCGTGATAAGCTGAGTCGGTGATATGCCGTACTATCCGTTGCAGGTCCGGGTCTGCCAGACTGGGCAGGCGGATCAGGCGGACCAGGCGATTGGCATGAGTGATTCAACCGGAAACCTGGCGGAACAACAGGCCCTGCTCGACCGGATCGCCGAGGCCGTGGTCGCGCGCGAACTCACCGCGCCCGCGGTACTTTTCCTGGAATCCATGAAACCCCTCTCGTTTCTGGGCGGCCAGTTCATGGCGTTCTTGAGTCCCTTCATTCACATGGTAGTGGATGCGTCGGAGTACGACCGGATTGCCGAGGCCATCGAGCGCCGGGAGAACGTGGAGTTCCTGATCCAGCGTATCGAACACCACGCTTCCGAAGCGGACTGATCGGCAACCAGGTACCTCTGGATATCCTGAATCCGGGGACCCGCGAAACGCGAGACGATATGCCATGATCGATCCATCAGAGGTCAGGGTCATTCTGGCCACGGACTGTGGCAGCACCACCACAAAGGCCATCCTGGTCGAGAAACGTGCCGGTTCCTATCGTCTCGTCGTTCGCGGCGAGGCGCCCACCACCGTGGAGGCGCCTTTCGAGGACGTCACGCGGGGCGTCCTCAACGCGGTGCGCGAGGTGGAGGAGCAGTCCGGCCGCGAGATCCTCGACGGGGATCGGATCGTCTCGCCGGCGGACGGTGGCCGCGGAGTGGACATCTACGTCTCGACGAGCAGCGCCGGTGGCGGGCTCCAGATGATGGTGGCCGGCGTGGTCAAAAGCATGACAGCGGAAAGCGCCGAACGGGCGGCCCTGGGCGCGGGCGCCATCGTCATGGAGGCTCTGGCTTCCAACGACGGGCGCCTTCCCCACGAACGCATCGAACGCATACGCCAGCTCCGGCCGGACATGATCCTGCTGTCCGGCGGAGTGGACGGGGGTACAAAGTCCCACGTGGTTGAGATGGCCGAACTGATCTCCGCCGCGGACCCGAGACCCAGGCTGGGAAGCGGCTACAATCTGCCGGTCATCTACGCCGGAAACGTCGACGCCCGGGAGGACGTCGGTCGGATCCTGGAAGACAGGACGGAACTCAGCCAGGTAGACAACCTGCGCCCCGTGCTCGAGGCGGAGCATCTGGGTCCCGCCCGGGAGCGGATCCATACCCTGTTCATGGAACACGTGATGGCCCAGGCGCCGGGATACCGCGACCTGATGGAATGGACCCACGTGCCGATCATGCCCACGCCCGGCGCCGTGGGAAGGATGGTGCGGGTCGTCGCGGACCGCGGCGACATCGACGTGGTCGGCGTGGACATCGGCGGAGCGACCACTGATGTGTTTTCGGTCTTCGGCGGCGCCTTCAACCGGACCGTCAGCGCCAATCTCGGCATGAGCTACAGCATTTCGAACGTATTGACCGAAGCGGGACTGGAAGCGATCGGACGGTGGCTTCCCTTTGACATGACGGACGCCGACCTGAAGGATCGCCTGGGCAACAAGATGATCCGCCCCACCAGCATTCCCCAGACCTTGGAGGAACTGGTCATCGAGCAGGCCGTGGCCCGGGAAGCTTTGCGCCTGGCCTTCGAGCAGCACAGAAACTTCGCCGTGGAGTTGAAAGGCGTACAACAGCACCGAACGATATCGGACACCTTCGACCAGCAGACAGGCGGCCAGACCCTGGTCGACCTGTTGAACCTGGACCTGATCATAGGCAGCGGGGGCGTGCTTTCCCACGCGCCGCGACGGTCGCAGGCCGCGCTGATGATGGTAGACGCCTTCCAGCCGCAGGGCATCACGAACCTGGCGGTCGACAGCATCTTCATGATGCCTCACCTGGGCGTGCTTTCCACCGTGCATGAGGCCGCCGCGCTGGAGGTGTTCGACCGGGACTGTCTCGTTCACCTCGGACCCTGCGTCGCCCCTGTCGGCACGGGTTCGGCGGGTGCGTCCTGCGTGAAGGTGAAGGCAAAGGCAGCGGGTGTGGAAGCCGTGTACGAGGCCTCCGTGGGCGAACTGGCCGCGATCCCGACCGGGGAGGCGGATGAGGTCGTCCTGGAGGTCGCGCCGGCCCGGGGGTTCGACGTCGGCGCCGGCAGGGGCGCGCCGGTCACCCGTACCGTGCGGAACGGACCGGTGGGTGTGATCATCGATACGCGCGGAAGACCGCTTCATCTGGCCGCGGCCGATGCTGAAAGGGTAGAGATGCTGCAAAGAGGCTATCGCGCGCTCGACATCTATCCGGAGGCCGTCTGATGGCCCACGCCTATACTTCGGGCCTGCGCGTATCGCCCCGGACCGTTGTCTCCAAGACGCGCCGCCTTCCCCTGAGCGGACAGGTGGTGGTGCAGGTCGGTGACCGGGTGCGGCCCGATACCGTGGTCGCCGAAACCTACCTGCCCGGCCCGGTGCACAACGTCAATGTCGCCAATGCCCTGGCCATTGCGCCCGAGGACGTGCCGGGCTGCATGCTTAAACAACGGAAAGACCCGGTGTCGAAAGGCGAGTTGATCGCCGAATCAAAGGGGATTTTCGGGTTGTTCAAATCCAGCGTCAGGTGCCCCGAAAGCGGAACGATCGAAATGGTTTCGGAAGTGACCGGCCAGGTGCTCATTCGGGAACCGTCGACGCCGGTGAGGATCAATGCTTACCTCGACGGCAGGGTCGCCGAACTCCTTCCCGGAGAGGGCGTCGTGGTGGAAACGGTCGGTGCCTGCATTCAGGGGATCTTCGGCGTAGGGGGCGAAGTACACGCGCCAATACGCTCTATCGTCCAATCGGCCGAAGACGAGATCACCGGGGATATGGTCGATGAACGCTGCGAGGGACAGATCGTCTGCGGTGGATCCATGATCACCCTTGACGCGTTGCGTAAATTGATAGAGATTGGCGCGTCCGGCGTGGTGGTGGGCGGTATGCAGTACCACGACATCGGGACCCTCCTGGGATATCAGATCGGCGTCGCGGTAACCGGTGGGGAAGACATCGGCCTGACCGTGGTCGTCACCGAAGGATTCGGGCGGTTGTCCATGGCCGAACGCACCTTCGAATTGCTACTTTCCCTGGAGGGCCGGGAAGCCTCCATGAGCGGCGCCACGCAGGTCCGGGCGGGCGTGATACGCCCCGAAATCATCATCAGGTCCGACACCGTGGAAGTACCGTCGGAACGATCGGACTCGGCGGGCCGGGGCCTGGAATCGGGATCTCTGGTGCGCCTGATCCGCAAGCCTTGGTTCGGGGAAATCGCCACGGTGGCGTCGTTGCCCGAACGGTCCGTGAGGCTTCCCACGGGCGCCCTCGCCCGCGTACTGGAAGCCCGCAGGAAGAACGGAGAGATCGTGACGGTGCCCCGAGCCAACGTGGAGATCGTGGAGGCCTGATGCACTTCCCTCGAACCGTCCGCAGTCCGCGTGCCGTTTCCCTTCCGATTGTGCTGATTTGCGCGGTCCTCGGGAACGGTTTGATCCGCGTGGCGCTCGTGTGCACGGCACTTGTCGCCGCGCTGCAGGCCGATCCCGCATTCGCCCAGGCTGCCGCTGAATCCGGGTGGTTCAACACGGACCGGACCCAGGCCCTGGTCCTCGGCATCATCCTGACGGGCGCCATTCTGCTTTACGTCGTACTGGCCTCCTCGGGCCGGCCCCTTTTCATTCGCAAGATCGCCGGCCTGGAAACGGTGGAGGAGGCCGTGGGCAGGGCGACGGAGATGGGCAAGCCCATCCTCTACGTTCCCGGCCTGAACGACATGGACGAAGTGCAGACCATCGCGTCCATGAACCTGCTGGGCCATCTCGCCACCATCATCGCGGGATACGATTCCAGGCTGCACGTGCCCGTGCGCAAGTCCCTCGTCATGAGCGTGGCGCGCGAGACCGTGCAGCAGTCCTACCTGTCCGCGGGACGTCCCGACGCGTACCAGGAGGACGACATACACTACGTATCAGACGCCCAGTTCGCCTACGCGGCGGCTGTCGACGGCATCATCGTGCGCGAACGGCCCGCCGCCTGCTTTTACCTGGGCGGGTTCTACGCCGAATCACTCATCCTGGCTGAAACGGGCAACTCCATCGGGGCCATACAGATCGCGGGAACGGCGAGACCTCCCCAACTGCCATTCTTCG
>JAJECR010000017.1 GCA_022821935.1 Candidatus Latescibacterota bacterium | reverse complement strand
CCGGAGCGTCGCCTTCCTCCAGTCTATCCGCTTTGAACAGCCCGATGATTACGGTGGTATCGATTTCAGATCCGATACGCCCGATTTTCAAGTCGATATTCATCCGTCTTTCGCTCCGGTTTCCGTTCCTTCACGCTTGATGCGGTAGGCCCGGTCGAGCAGTTCCACGGGGTGCAGGACCTCGATATCCCTTCCCTCGCGCCGGACCCCATGCTGAATCTGAAGGATACATCCAGGGTTGCCGGTCGCCACCACGTCGGGCCGCGCCTGGCTGACATGCCCCATTTTCCGGTCAAGTAACCGGTCCGCCATATCGGGATGGGTGATGTTGTATACCCCGGCGCTGCCGCAGCACGAGTCCGATTCTTCCAGTTCTACGAGTTCCAGGCCGGGAATGCGGCTCAGCAGGTCGCGTGGCTGCTCGCGGATGCGCTGGCCATGGGCGAGGTGGCAGGCGTCGTGATAGGCGACCCTTGCTTCGATGGTCCCCATCTCCTCTTTGACCGGTATCCCGGCAAGAAACTCGTGCACGTCTTTTACCCTGGCGGAAAAGTCAAGAGCGCGGTCCCGGTACGCGGGATCGCCGGCCAGGAGTTCGCCGTATTCTTTCAACTGGGCCCCGCAGCCCGCGGCGTTTATGATGACGGCGTCCACTTCCGCCTCTTCAAAGGTATCGATGTTCTTTCGGGCGAGCGCCTCCGCGATGCCGCGTTCCCCGCCGTGTACCTGTAGCGCGCCGCAGCAGGTCTGCTGCCGGGGAATCACGACGTCACATCCATTTTCATTCAACACCCTCGCCGTGGCGACGTTTACGTGGGTGAACATTTCGTTCATCACGCAACCCGTTACCATACCCACGCGGCAGGACGCCGCTCCCCGGGCCGGCATGAAGTGCTTCAACTGACCCTTCAATGAAGGATCGGGCAGGGCGGGCATCATGGATTCCATGTCGCGCAAACGGGACGGAAGCAGCTTTGTCAATCCCAGCCTGCGAACGAGCCATTGCAGTCCCGTAGACTGGTAGATTCGCATGGGAAGAAACAGGACGGAGAGTTTGAATCGCGACGGCAACAGCTTTTCGAAAACCAGCCATCTGAGGACCCTGTCGGACGCGGACCGTGGACGCTTTTCAACGATTTCGGCACGGGCCGCCTCGACCAGGCTGCCGTAGTGGACTCCCGAGGGACATGCCGATTCACACGCCCGGCAGTTCAGGCACTGGTCGATGTGCATCTCGAAGTTATCCGTGAGATCAATGCGCCCGTCCGCGTAGGCCCGCATCAGGTGGATGCGGCCGCGAGGGGAATCCATTTCGACGCCCAGTTCCGAATACGTCGGGCAGGCCGGCAGGCACAGGCCGCAGTGCACGCAGTCAAGGAACTTGTCGTATTCGCGTACCAGCCTATTCTGCGTGGTCATTCGGCACTAAATCCGATCTGTGGGTAGCGGGAGGCCGTAATCCGGCCCGGAACGGCCAATTCAACCGCACCGGGAAACTCGATATGTGAAGCAGTTTGCCTGTCTTGCTTCACATGGGATTGATCGTTACATAACAACGGCATACCGGCATGATGTCAAGCAATTTGTCCAATCGGCAGGTCAATTTTACCCTTCCGTTTTTGCCCTTTCAACATACCTTTCATGGGCCGCCGCGCCATTCCCGGCGCCAGGGAGCAGCCCGATCCATTTACCGTGTCTACTCGTGTGGAAGGAGCGAATTCCATGTCCGAATTTGAAGGTATTCTGCCTGCCATCATTACCCCTATGACCAGCGAAGGCAGTTTCCACGAGGAAGCGTTCCGCAAGGTCATGGAATTCAATATCGAGGCCGGCGTCCATGGTTTCTGGATCGCCGGGGGCACGGGGGAGAGCATACTGCTCAGCGACGACGAGAACATGCGGATTGCCTCGGCGGCGGCGGACCAGGCACGGGGCCGCGTAAACAACATCATGCACGTGGGCGCCGCTACCACGGAAAGGGCGGCCCGTCTTGCCGAACATGCCGCCCGCGCCGGCGTTGAGGCCATTTGCTGCGTGCCGCCGTTCTTCTACGGACGAACGGATCAGGCCATCGCCGAACACTACCGTATCGTGGCCGCCGCGGCGGACCTGCCCCTCTTCGTCTACAACCTGCCCCAGTCTACGGGCGTGGAGATCACCCCGGATCTGATGCGCAGGGTCCAGGACCGGGTACCGCAGTTGGCAGGACTCAAGCACTCTTCGCAGGTTTTCCCTAACGTCAGGACGTTCGCGGCCATGGGCCTGAGCTGCCTGGTCGGCAATCACCAGCTGATGCTGCCCGCCCTGACGATCGGCGCCAGGGGCTGTGTCGACGGTCCTCCCATCATAGCGCCTGAGTACTGGGTGGAAATCTGGACGGCCTACCGTGCGGGCGACCTCAATCGGGCGGAAACGGCGCAGGATCGCGCGAGCCGTCTCTGGGAAGCCCTCGGCGCGTGCGGCGGGGAATTCCATGCCGTCGCGAAAGCCGCACTCAGCGAGCGGCTGGGGATCGAATGCGGAGCGCCGCGTCCTCCGGGCACGTCCGTGACCGATGAACAACGCAAGACGCTGCGCGGTATAATGAGTGAACTCGGCCTCGTGTGAAGGCCGCGCCAACCGGCCGGGGAATCCGTGGCCGGACCGCCTTATCGGCTATCCAGGCGCCGGACGATATCACTGCCCACTTCAACGGTACTCGACGAACCGCCGATGTCGGGCGTACGCAACCGGGCTTCACGCAGGTTTTCCGCCACGGCCCTGCGTATGTCTGCTCCAGCTTCCCGCTGGCCCAGAAACTCGACCATCATGGCCGCCGCCAGGATCGTGGCCAGGGGATTGACCTGGTTCTTGCCGATGAGTTCAAAGGCCGAACCGTGGACCGGCTCGAACATGGAAGGATGAACGCGTTCCGGGTTCAGATTCGCGCTGGGCGCCAAGCCCATGCTGCCGATGGTGATCGCCGATATATCGGTGAGTATGTCGCCGAACAGGTTCGACGCGACCACCACGTCGAAGTCCTGGGGCCGGCGCACGAAATCCATGGCGGCCGCGTCGATCAGCAGGGATTCCGTCTCGATATCCGGATACACGTCTTTCACGTTGTCGAAAACCTCGTCCCAGAATACCATGCCGTAACCCTGGGCGTTCGACTTCGTGATGGAAGTGACCTTGCGCCTGCCTCCGCGCCGCCGCGCCTCCTCGAAGGCGTAGCGGATGATGCGTTCGGTGCCGTGCCGGGTGAAAACGGACGTCTGGACCGCGACTTCCTGGTCGGTCTGGTGGTACACCCTGCCGCCGATGTCCGCGTATTCCCCCTCGGTGTTCTCCCGGATGACGACCAGGTCTATGTCGCCCGGGCCCTGCCCGGCGAGGGGAGAACGGACCCCTTCGAAGAGATAGGCGGGCCGAACGCAGGCGTACTGGTCGTACCTGCGGCGTATGGGAAGGATCAGGTTGTTCAGGGTGATGTGGTCCTGGACTTCCGCGTCGCCGACCGCGCCGAAGAATATGGCGTCAAAGGAAGCCAGTTCTTCCAGGCCGCCCTCGGGAATGAACCTTCCCGTGCGCTTGTAGCGATCCGAACTCCAGTCCAGCCGGGTGAAGCGGAAGGCCGGGTCTCCCAGTGCCTCAAGTACCCGAATGCCTTCTTCGATGACTTCGGGGCCGACACCGTCCCCGCCGATCACGGCGATTTCGTAGTTTGGCATGCTTGGATGAACCCTCTCAGGGGCGGAGCCCTTCTGACGAGCAATCGTCACAGATCCAGGCCGCGCGAGTCACTCCTCCCGCCGGGATTTCCGTGTCGTAATCCCGGGTGACCGGCACCCCGGTCCTGCCGCAGAAGTCGCATTTGCCTCTCTGATGAGCTGCCGGATTATCGGAGCGCTTCATGGAGACCACATCGTTCTCCAGAAAAGGCTGGGCGAACCGCCGCGCGAATCCGAGCACCTGGCGGTCGGTTTCGGAGTCCAGCGCGCGCCTGACGATGGGCTCGAAGGCCGGATCGGTGGGACAACCACCGTCTTCCAGCGTATGCCAGGCGCGCCGGCGGACGCGGGGGTCTGCGTCTTCCATCATCCGGTAAAGCGCCTGCCAGACCTCCTCGTTGCGGTGACGGACGTGGCACGGGCACATGTAGGTCGCGGCCAGGATCCGGTCCTCGGGATCGGCACTCGCGGACAGGAGCAGGAGTTCCTCGATTTCTTCCCTGCTCACGCGCTCTTCGCCCGGCTTCCGCCCGGCCTTCTGATGTCGGTTCAGTCCCTGGTTTCGTCGTGCCATAGCGGTACCGTGTCTATAACTGCTGTACAGGATTGGCAAGCACGCCGATCTCCGGCGACGAAATGACCACGAGATCGCCTTCCCGCAGGCCGAGGTCGTTCGGGACTATGATGCCCGTGCCCGTGGAAACGACGGTGCCCGACGGAATGAGATTGTCCCGGTACAGATACTCGTTCAACTCGTCAAAGCTGCGCGCCAGTTGCGACGTGTTGGCCTCCCCCTCGAATACGACGGCGTCGTCCCGGAGGATCCGGCATTGAATATCGATATCGTAAGGATCGTCGATCGCGTCCGCCGTGACGAGCGTGGGGCCAAGCGCGCAGCATCCCTGGTAGATCTTGGACTGGTTCAGATACAGGGGGTTTTCCCGCTCAATGTCCCAGGCCGAGACATCGTTGCACAGAGTATAGCCCACGATTTCGCCCTCGTCGCCCAGCACGTAGGCGAGTTCCGGCTCGGTGGCGGTAAACTTCGAATCGCCGCGCACGCAGATCGGCGCGTTGGGGCCTGAACAGCGGGAGGCGGTGGCCTTGAAGAAGGACTCCGGGCGGTCGGAATTGTACACCTGGTCGTAGATGTTCTGTTGGGCGTCATCGTCCCTGAATTCGGCGCTGCGCTTGTAGGTCACGCCAAAACCCCACACTTCGGGAGCAAACAGCGGTACCATCAGGTGGGGAAAGCCCACGTCCGGCGTAACATCCAGCGATTCATAGGTAAACCCGGCCAGTTGGCCGTCGTAGCCGTTCAATGCGCGTTCGACCAGCTCCGCCAGGGAGAGGCGCGCCGCGCCGGCCACGTGCATCAGGTCGTTGACAGTTTCCACTTCCGGCATGATTTCCGTGAGATCGATGATGTGATCATCCTGGACGATGCCGACGCCGGACTCCTGGCCGGGTTCGTAGAATTGGACCAGTTTCATTGGGATTTCCCGGGATTGAATTGATGTGTTTCGACGGTTTCACGTACGCCATGAGTACAGGTAGAAGATAGAAGCCAGGGGGCCGGTGTAAAGGGAATTCTACCCGGTATCCGAAGCGATAATGCTTGCCCGGCGCAACGCCCAACGTTACAATAATTGTTGAAGCGCCGGCGCCGATAGGGTGTATATAACTGCGTTTTCGGATGTACTCCAAAGCACTACAATTACGACAAGGAACGTGTACCTGGTGATTTACCTGTTTCGGGCCGCCATCCTGCTGTTTGTCATGCTCGCGGTCACCCTGCCCACGGCCCGCGGTCAACGAACCCCCGACTCTCCCGTGGCAAGCTGGCGCAAGCTCGAAACGCGCATGACCGACAACTGCGCCCTCTGCCATCAGCGGCTGGGCGAACCCCTCGCAAAACAGGTGGCGGAATGGCAGGGCAGCATACACGCCTGGCGCGGCGTCTTCTGCGACACCTGCCACGGGGGCGATCCCACCAGCACCATTCTCACGGTGGCCATGGGGGAGCAGAACGGGTTCATGGACGCGCCGCTGCCCGAGGCCATTCCGGAGGACTGCGGAAGCTGCCACCCGGAGGCGCTGGAGAGCTTCTACGAAAGCGCCCACGGGGAGCTGTTCGAAGCCAATGACTTCGAACCGGGATGCGTCACCTGCCACAACAGCCACGACGTCCGGGAAGTCCACATAGACATGGTGTCCATCACCGCGCCCTGCGGCGAATGCCACGACCAGGATTATATCGACGAGGTCCGAATCCCGCTGGAAGATACCGACAGCCGGATCAACGCTCTACATGTCCAGATCCGCGCCATGCCCAGTGATAACCCCAACGCGCCCTATCTCCGCAACCGTCTCCTGCGCGTCCGTCAGCAGTTCCGCGGCCTGGCCCACTACCTGGCCACCAATACCATCGTCACGAAAAGACAGGGTATCGACCGGGAACTCGACTACATCGAATTCATGCTCCATTTCGACGACAGCACGGTCGAAGGAAAGTAGCCGAAAGCCGCATCCCGCCTCCTGATTTCCCCTGCGACCGGCCAGGCCGGGAGTTCGGTAATCCTTCGGTAATCCTCCGGTTATTTCTATTGACATCCAGAGTAGGTACCGCTAATATTGACAGGCTTTTTGAAGCAAGGTCGCCGAGGTAGCTCAGGCGGTAGAGCAGTGGACTGAAAATCCATGT
>JAJECR010000304.1 GCA_022821935.1 Candidatus Latescibacterota bacterium | reverse complement strand
TCAATCGGATCGGTTCATCTTCGATCGACGAAGCGCCGCCAGCGACCTCATTTATCCTGTGCGTGGAATCAACCATTGTTTCCCTCTTCAAATCAGCGTCATGCCATAATGACGTGAATCAGGCCGTTCAGTGCGACATAGGACAGGATCACGACGACTGCCTTGAACCTGGACAGCGAGCAGACCCTGTGCGCCGTTTCGATGGCCAAAGCGACAACACAGGTCAAAGCAAGAACCCGACCGTATCGAATCCACTTGAACAACCCGGCATCCTGCATCTTCATGATCTCACCGGGCAATTGATCGAGTGTGGCCAAAGTCGACAGCCCGGCATAGACCATCTGGTCTGAAAACACAAGCATGATAACAACCGCCATGATCGAATACACTGTAACCGGGGTGTAAGCGACACCCAGCCATCCAAACAGCGCACGATGACGACGTTTCCCGTTCAGTAGCGCAACGGCGGTCATTACAAACAGCCATCCGAGGACGAAGATCACGATTTCGCCCAGTGTGACGCCCAATATCATGCCCATATACACAACCAAGAAAATCTGCGCATAAGCTTCGGTAAGATGATCCGGCAATTGCCCGGCAACTGACCTGAACGTCAGGAACAGAATCAACCCGTTCAAAATCAAGTACATGGCAAACATGGCGATGCCCGTCCAGAGCGGTTTGGTTTCGCTGATCGACGCCAGCCTGTCGGATATCCTGCTTGGAGTTTTCATATTCGATCCGTTCAATTGATTTTGTTCGCAATCTGGCCGGTGACAAATGTCTCTATAATCGAAGCCGCCGAAATCAGAAGGAACCCGGTGATAAGTCTGCGGCCGATTAAGGCCAGCCTGTTCGAATCAATGAGCCATGAATCGTACTTGAGTTTTTGACAAAAGAGGACCAGGCCTTCGCACCCTACAGCGCCGAAAAACATAAACCCCGCCATTTCGATCAAGCCATGAGGTAAGATCAAGGCGGCTATGTCGTAGATCGAAACGCCGGAATCAAGGGCCGAAAGCGTGGACCAGGCCAGGATAGCTCCTGTCCAGCCCAATATCACGACACTGATTATTCCAAAGGACAGAAGTCCCATTAGTATTTTCATAGAAACGAGCAAATTGGTGCTAATAATGAAACGCCATTCATCCCTGCCGTCCAAAAAGGGACGTGAATCGAGCATGAGGGTGGAGGAACCCGGATCTGTTGGTTCTTTCGCAATCATATCCAGGGGCATTGCCGCTCCAACACCCAGACCGACGATGACGGAAGCAAAGCAAAGCAAGAAGGGTAGTTTGCCTGTCATTCGTGCTGAATTAGATTCCACTTAAAGGATCTTCCTTTTAAGGATGGAGGCCTGCTACAGCCTCCATCCCTCGTGCTGACCGGGTTATTAGATACCAGCACCTATTAATACGGCGCCAACACCTGTTCCAATGCCAACGCTGGCCACAAGACCATACCCGGCTGCTGTCAGCCAACCAATTGTTCCACCACCAGCCAGTCCACCCAATGCAACACCGCCGACCATGGCTGCTTGGGAACCCCACAAACAGTAGGCAAGGTTCGGCGACGTTGCGATTACAGGAGTTTCAGCCAGCGGTACGTTGGCCGTTGTATTGACGCTTGCGCCCGCGATCAGGGCGAACATGAACACGGAAAGAATGAGTTTTTTCATGATGATCGGTACTCCTCGATTTGTTGATTTGATCGGATTTGTGCGGTTTATTCTTCGAACGTCTTTGTAATGCCGTTAGCCTCCTTTCCTCTCTCGATTCAGACTCCATCCGCCGTTCTGTTCTGCTTCGATACGGACCTCATTCTCTGCTCAGTTTGCCAGGGAACTCGGTTACGGGTCTCGGAGTGCGCAGTTCCGAGAGCTTGTATCAATCTTAAAACGGGGACTCGACCTGATGTTGAAAATGAATCCAGTAACTGCCGCGCGGTCTGAAGGGATTAGTCCAAGCGACCTCGGGTTTCTCGCACATAATCTTTATTTACCGACCCAAAACCAAAAACGCCCGGCGATCGAACCACCGGGCGTCCACATTGCTGACTGCTGATGTAATTTTGAATTGATTCGAGTCTCGCGCCGCTCCTACTCCCCACCGACCTTCCGAATCGCATCCTGCAACGCTTCCCGCGTCATGCCCTCGGGAGGCGTGTTCAGCCCCGACTCTTCGCCAGGCTCGGCGGCGAGCCAGATGCCTCGCTCAAGCGCGAAGCCGTGTCGTTCGGAGGCCTTTCGGAGGAGATCCTCCATGTCCGCGTCGTCCATAAGGCCCAGCAGTCCGACGGGGATCACACGGGCGAAGATACCCCTGTCGCGCAAAAAGCGCGCATGCCAGTCCCGAGGCCGTTCGTAGGAGAACACGAGGAAGGGGCGTTCCGGGGTGCCGGCGCCTCGCCAGAAGCCCAGGTGAAACCAGTTCGGCCGCAGGGAGCGGACGAAGGCGCCGTGGCTCAGTCCGGGGTTGATCTCATCCATGGACTGCCGGTACAGCTTGCCGAGGCGTCCAGCGTTGGTTTCCTGGATCTGGAGGTAGGTCTCGAGGTATCCCGACTTCAGCAGCCACTCGAACCGGTTTTCCCGGTCCAGCCCCATGAGTGACTTGAATTCTTCACCGTGGTATAGGCCGTTCCTGACGAGATGGCGGATGAAGTACCGGAAATGCAGGTCGTCGAAGACGTCGGTCTCGGCATAGGCTTCCAGCGGCCGGGTGATATGGGGCTCCCAGTCGTGCACGATGGCCTGCAGGACGCTCCGGCCGCGGCTGTTCCGGGCGATGGCGCGGGCGGGCTCGAAGAGGTGGCGGTTCAGGTAGGCCATGTCTAGTCGCGAGGGCAGCCCAACGGCTTCCCCGCGAGCGTCACGGGCGGCCGTGTAGGCGCCGGCGATCTCGCGCTCGCGAGGGGCGCTGATACCGGCGTACCAGGCCGTCGCCGTTCCGGCCAGGCGATTCGTGATCGGGAGAACCCACGATTCGAATCGCACATCGCCTGTCATCGCGGTACCCCCGGTGTAACTGGCGGCCGGGGCCACGGTCCACAGGAAATCCATCCCGAGGCCGGGCAACATGCCGGCGAGTTCGGCAACGTGTTCATGCCGGCGGGCGACGAAATCCCATACGCCGCGGAGCGGGACGGCATCTGCTGTGTCGGAAGCGAGACCCGCGTCTGTTTGGGTGCCTCGACCTGGGTTGGAGCCGGGGCTTGAACCTGGTTCGGCACCGGAGTTGGCGATTGAGCCGGTGACCGGACCGGCGCCCGTACCGGACGACGCACCGCGGATCACCCGGACTCGTTCGGGCACTACTGTCAAAATGGAAATGTTGTTAAGGGGTATATCGGGTTTCCGGTTTCCGGGCATCTGGGCCGTGGGATAGTCGTGGTCGGGGGACCATTCCCCGGGAGAATCGGCCAGCGTGCGGACGTACCGCGCGAGCCCACCCAGAAAACCTCCCAGCCCTTCGAGGCCTGGGTCCACCGGACCGATGCCGAGAGGCGGCAGGGGCCTGCCAAGACCGGTTAGCACCTCGCGGTCAACGGCCAGGACGAAGCCCTTGTTCAAACGGCTGGTCCTTCCCGCGGCCGCTACCGCCATACGGCCGAAGGTCTCCTCGTCGTCCCGCATGGAATCGAGATCTTCCTCGGACCGGATCTCTTCCCGGATCTCCCGGTCGGCGAAAGCGGCGGCGATGATTTCCACCGGAACGCCGACCAGTGCGTATTCGGATCCCCAGCGGTTTCCGGGCATGCGCACGGTCAACGTGTCTTTCGCTTCGGAAACGCCTTCCACCCTGCCTTTGAATCTGGCCGTGTTCCAGTCCGACGGCGTGGGCCGTTCCCTGTTCCGGTAGTACAGGCTCGCCCGCAGTTCCTGGTTGCCGCGCAACAGCAATTCGACATCCTCCCCGGCAATGGCATCGGACGGCTGGATGCGCAGGGTGCGCCGGACGATACGGTACTCGGGTTCTTCTTCCGGCGGCGCCTCTAGTTTCTCTCCAAGCGCTTCCGGCTCCACGAGCAGCGGCATGGCGGCGGCGCCCACAAGCAGGCGGGTGCCGGCGCGGAACGCCACGGTCCCGTTCAGGTCCCGTGCGACTGGATGGCCGTCGGCGGGTTCGAAGAATATCACGGGATTCAGAACGGGACTGGTTTCATGATCGGCGTTCAGGGCGTGCAGGTTGATGTTCAGGCGGGCCAGGACCTCATTGAACTGGTACCGGTCGTGCACACCGGGATTGACCTTTCTCCGTTCACCGTAGGGACCGTCGGACGGCATCGCCAAAACAAGCACTTTTCCCCTCGAAACGAAGTTGATGGCCAGGTCCACTTCCTGAATACTCATGCCGGGATTGCCGCCGCCCAGCAGCACGATGACGTCGTAGACTCGGGCGTCCCGTTCCACCATGGCCGGATAATACGGCCGGTAATCGATGTCGAAACCCGCTTCCGAGAACGCCCGGATCATCCCGGTGTTCTCTTCCGCGTAGGCCATGGCGTAGTCGACGATGAGCAGGCGGGGACTGCCGTTTTCGTCTTTTTGAACGGCGGCCTCCTGACGCGCGGGAGATTGCTCCGTGCCCGTTTGCTTAGAGATCGCCGCTTCCGGACTCGACGACCGTGCGATCGAGGACTGATACGGCGCCAGGAAGACAATCAGGAAGACAATCAGTTTTATTCGCATGGTATTCAACCCCGGGCGATGTTGCCGACCGACATACCATTTTACAACCATGCACACCGGATCACAAGCCGTTAAATGACAGTAAACCCGCCACTGGGAGGTTGGTACAGGCAGAGGTTCCGAATACAGAAAAACAACAGGAATGAGGAAATATCAAGATTTACATGAACAGAACGTATAATAAGACAATACAAGAAGATAATTGCGCGATTTTATGCCGCTCGGCGAGGATGAAACTGCATCCGAGTTCTTCGCGGACGGCCCGAAACGAATCCGATCCGCAGAGTGGACGGTTTGTCTTGCGGATGAACTGAGCCAGATGCACACGTGTGCGTTGGCAGGAGGACAGACAGTTGAGCATGTACGATGATCCGAGACGCGAGATCGAGGTGTTGCGTGCGCGCGTCTCCGCGCTTTGTACGGCGAGCCTGCGCATCAGCGCGAGCCTGGACCTGGAGACCGCGCTCAATGAGATCGCGGAGAGCGCCAGGGTCCTCACCGGGGCGCGCTACGGCGCCATAGTCACCACCGACGAAACAGGCGACCCCCAGGACTTCGTCACTTCCGGCCTCACCGAGCTTGAACACCACCGCATGACGGAGTGGTCCGATGGGCCCCGTCTCTTCGAGCACTTCCGGGATCAACAGGGACCACTGAGGCTTTCGGACCTGCCAGACTACGTGCGCCTAATCGGCTTTTCCGCCGACAGGCTGCCTGCCGGGAGCTTCCTGGGCACGCCATTGCGCCACCGCGACTTGCACATCGGCAACTTCTTTCTGGTCGGGAAGGAGGACGGGGACGAGTTCACGGACGACGACGAGGAGGTCCTTGTGCTGTTTGCCCTGCAGGCGGCGACAGCGATCGTCAACGCACGGGCGCACTGTATCGAGCAGCGCGCGAGGGCCGACCTGGAAGCGCTGGTCGAGACCTCCCCGATTGGCGTCGTCGTACTCGACGCCGGCACCGGCGAACCGGCGTCGCTGAACCGGGAGGCAAAGCGGATACTGGAATTTCTGCGCATGCCGGGCAGTTCACTGGAGGCCACTCCCGAGGCGGTGACCTGTCGCTTCGCTGACGGGCGCGAAATTACGCTGGACCAGTGCTCGCTGGTGCAGGTCCTCGGCGGCGCCGAGACGGTGCGGGCCGAGGAGATCGTCCTTTCCGTACCCGACGGGCGCAGCATAACGCTGCTCGTCAACGCCACTCCGATCCGCGGCGAGGACGGTTTGGTCGCTTCGTTGGTGGTCACCATGCAGGACATGTCGCCGGTCCTGAATCTGGAACGGACTCGGGCCGAGTTCCTCGGCATGGTGAGCCACGAACTGCGCGCTCCGCTGACCTCCATCAAGGGATCGGCGACGACGGTGCTGGATGCCTCAAGGGCGCTGGACCCGGCCGAAATCCGGCAATTCTTCCACATCATCAACGAGCAGGCCAACCACATGGACAGCCTGATAAGCGACCTGCTCGATGCGGGGCACATCAACGCCGGCACGCTGTCGGTCCATCCCGAGCCCTCGGACGTCGGCGTCCTGGTAGACCGGGCACGCACCACCTTTCTTTCCGCCGGCAGCAGACACACCGTCCAGATTGATCTGCCGTCCGACCTGCCCAGGGTTCTGGCTGACAGACAGCGTCTCGTGCAAGTAGTGAACAACCTCCTGGCCAACGCAGCCCGCCATTCTCCGGAAACCGCTCCCATCCGCATCTCGGCGGAACGCGACGGGGTGCACGTCGCGATCGCGGTCTCCGACGAAGGGCGGGGTATTGAACCCGAGCTTCTCGGAAGGTTGTTTCAAAAATACGCTCGCACCGAAAAAGACACGGGTAAGGCCGGAGGGTTGGGTCTTGCCATCTGCAAAGGGCTGGTCGAGGCTCATGGGGGACGCATCCGGGCCGAGAGCGCGGGACTGGGTCATGGAACGTGCTTCACCTTCACGATACCGGTCGCGGAACTGGCTAGTGAAGACACGGCGGCCGGGACCGTCCAACGCCCGTCCGTACCGCCTGTCGACGGACGTCAGTTGACGCCCATTCTCGTTGTGGACGATGACCCTCAATCGCTTCGGTACGTACGCGACACGCTCGCCGATACGGGCTACTCCGTGCTGGTCACGGCTGAACACAACGAACTCTCGCACATAATCGAAACAGAAAAACCCAAACTGATCCTGCTTGACCTCGTGTTGTCCGACACGGACGGAATCGAGCTTATGCAGACCGTCCCCGAGCTTGCCACACTGCCAGTCATCTTCATCTCGGGTTACGGCCGCGACGAGACGATCGCACGGGCCCTGGAGGCCGGTGCCGAGGATTACATCATCAAGCCGTTCTCACCGACCGAACTCACGGCGCGAATCGGAGCGATTCTGCGACGGCGGGCTAATCCCGAACGTTTCGTGCTTGGGGACCTTGTCATCGACTACGGCCGCCGTGAGGTCACGCTCGGCGGCCGGTCCGTGGCGCTGACGGCGACCGAGTACGATGTACTGCGCGTGCTCTCGCTCTGCGTGGGGCGGATCGCCACCTACGACGCCCTCCTGCGCGATATCTGGGGCCGGCGAGGCCTGGGCGACGCCAGACTCGTGCGCGCCATCGTCAAGCGCCTGCGGCGAAAGCTCGGCGACAATGCGGCCGATCCGTCCTACATCTCAAACGTGCGCGGGGTCGGTTACTGCTTGATCCGGCCCGGCGAAGCATAGTTCCCGGGTCGCTTCGATTGCGGAGCACCGCGTTGTAATTTCCGTTTTTCACTCACTGCGCATTACCTTTCGGTAAATTCCAATATACCCTGGGCTTAACGCCACTACCTGTCAACGGGACCGGGGACGCCCTGACTCACGATTACCTCCAGTCCCGGTTCCGGCAACACGCGACGCGCACCCTGTACGGTCGTACCCGGCTCGGGCCAGTCTCGAAGAATACCCCTGACCTGTCCCGTAGACTGATCCAGGAGCAGGGCGGCCGAACGGTCGCCGCCTCTGGTCATCTCCACGAATCCCTCGGGGCCGGAAAGTGTAATGTGCGTCAATCTGTCTGACCAGTCCGATTGCAAGGGTATCGTAAAGGCAAATACCCCGCCCTCTCCATGCGATAGTTCGCTGATCTCAAAGCTGAATTCGAAAAGCGTCCTGGCTGACGTATTCTCGCCTGTAAGACGATAAGGACCGGATTCTCCAGGTAGTGACGGTGGAGATTCAACCACGAAAGCCGGCTCAAGTGAAAGACCGCCGTACTCATCAACCCCTCCCCAGAGAAGAAGCGTTCTGGTAGCCGTCGAGGCGGCATCAGGTGCTATGATATCCATGTATCTTTCGGACTGGCGATATTGCAAGGCCAGATTGAAATGGTAATCGCTAATCCACGCCGGCGGATAGCAATAACTCATGATATCGGGCACGTTCGGGTTAACCAGTTCCTCTGTAATTATATCGTAACCCCATGCGCCTATGTTTCCTCCAGGATAAGGATAGTATGGGTCAAAACCGTCTGGACTGCCACAAGGTGCATGGCCCAGACTCAGATTGTGGCCTAGTTCGTGGGCAATTACGACGTCCCACAGCGATGAGAGAAACGCACCGGTGTATTTGCCTCCATTACCGCCGTTTCTGAGAATTCCCATGTAGTGCCCGCCCTTGCCTTCCATTTTCTCTAACGCCAGGACCTCTTTGAGCAACTCTCTGGCGTTTGGCTTTACAGGATCCAACGAGACCATCAGCGGTTCATGTGGGATAACCTGAAAATCGTTTATTGGATAAAGATCGCGGGACAGTCGAAACAGCGCGTCGTCCGCCGTCAGCCCTTCAGACTCCGTGACCACCGAATAATCCGGATCCTCCGCCCAAACCAGCGGTACCAGCGTCAGGTCGAAAGGCGGCACCGACTGAACATC
>JAJECR010000137.1 GCA_022821935.1 Candidatus Latescibacterota bacterium | reverse complement strand
TCGCCCACCGCCTCTCCACCCTGAGAGACGCCGACCGCCTGCTCGTACTCAAGAACGGCGAGCCGGTGGAACTGGGTACCCACGAGGAACTGCTGGACCGGCAAGGCGAGTACTACCGGCTGGTCCAGTTGCACACCAACGTCTCCAGCATCGTGGGCGTGGAGGGGTAACGCATGTCCTTTCTCGATCCATCCACCATACGCCTTGAACGCCGTGACGATCAGCCGCCCACGCTTTCCATCTCGGGCGACCTGTTTTTCAACGTCAAGATCCGCCAGGCCTTCCCGCTATCCCACGAAAACCGGTACATCACCTTTTTCGACCAAGAGGACGAATACCTGGGCCTCGTGGCCGATCCGTCATCCTGCGACGAAGATACCAGCCGCATTATTCGGGATGAAATTGAATGGCGTTATTTCCGCCCGAGGATTACACGCGTCGCGGAAATGGAGGGACGGGGAGGGACTTCTATTTTCTCCGTGCAGACGGACCGCGGCGCGGTAAAGATCCCGATGCGGGACCTCAGGGAAGGCATGATGGAGTTGTCGGCCGGGCGTATCCTCATCACGGACGAGCACGGCAACCGGTACGAGATCCCCGACCTCGACCGGCTGGATCGGCGCAGCCGCCGCCTGATCCGCCGTCTGATCTGACGTTTTTCCGCTAACTCATCAGGATCGGCACGATCTTCGCGTAGGCTGTCTTGAACCCGAGGACGGCCAGGTAGATACCAACCCCCAGCAGGATCATCAGGACCGCTCCGAGCGTGACCAGGAGCGGCTTGCTTTCGGCGAATCGCTGTTTGAGCCCTTCCACCTTGACGTAGATTTCCGGGTACTTGGCTTCCAGCCGGGCCAGCATGCGTTGGGCGAAAGCGCTGTGCGTGGACAGGATCGTCAGCCCGATGACGATGAACAGCACGCCCTGCAGCAGGGGGAGGAAGATGCCCAGGACCCCGATGACGACGAAGGTCCATCCGAATATGGACTGGGCTATGCGAATTGGTAGTTTCTGTTCTATCTGCTTAATTCCAATCGTTGTCAGGCGGCAGCCCGCTTTGCCCGCACAAGTTCAATCGAGAAACGCGAGGGCCTCACGCATTTCGTCCAGGTCTTTGGCGTCGCCCTGGCGCTGCGCCACGACGATGCCCTGTTCGTAACATCTGCGGGCCTCATCATCGCGGTCAAGCTTTTCGTAGACCCGCCCTGCCTGGTGATAGCCCGCCGTATAGTCCGGCGATGCTTCCATGAGCCGTTCCAGGATTCCCGCCGCTTCCTCGAGCCGATTCGAGCTGACGTATTCCAGCGCGATCGCGTACTGGACGAAGGGATCGCCGGGATCCTTCCTGGCTAGCAGCTCGAGTTGTTCGAGGCGCGAACTCATACCGGGTTTCCTCTGCGTATCCCCTAAATCAGCGAACGGGACTGGCATCCGTCGACGTTGACACAGGCGCCGGTCACCCAGCTCGCCCGGTCCGAGGACAGGAAAACCACGACGTCGGCGATCTCTTCGGGTTTACCGAAACGCCCGGCCGGGAGCTCCTGTTCCACGAATTTGCCGATGCCCTCGGGATCCGCGTCCAGGCGCTTCTGCCAGTTCCCGCCCGGGAATATGACCGAACCGGGCGCCACCGTGTTCACGCGGATGCCGGTTTTGGCCACTTCCTTGGCGAGCGTTTTACCCATGGAGATTTCCGCGGCTTTCGTGGCATTGTACGTGGCGGGACCGCCGGCCTCGCGGCCGAATATCGAAGAAATCGTGATGATCGAACCGCTTCCCTGGGCGCGCATCGAAGGGAGCACGGCACGTGTCGCCCGCACGGCGGCGAACATGTTCAGATTGAACACGTACAGCCACTCGTCATCCGATACGTCGTCGAACGGGTTCCAGACGCTTCCGCCCACGTTGTTGACCAGGATGTCGATTCGTCCCCACCGCTCCAGCGTGGCTTCCACGACCTTTTCAATACCCTCGGCCGTGGTCAGGTCCCCGGCCGTCGCCAGCGTTTCGACGCCGCTTTGCGCGACTTCCCGTTCAGTTTCAAGCAGCCGCTCTTCTCCCCGGGCGCACAGGCTGACGTGGCATCCTTCGTCCGCGAATCCCAGGGCGATCGAACGGCCGATGCCCCGGCTCGAGCCGGTGACCAGGGCGACTTTGTCTTTCAGTCCCAGATCCATTTATATCCCTTTCTTTGGTATTCGTTACCCGTTTTACGTTCATTGTCTGAAAGTGACTACTGACCGACTATCTGGAGCGAGCCGTCGCCAGCGTTTCCTGGTCGACCGGAAACCGCATGGTGACCGGGGCGTGCAGGGACTACCTGGAGCGATCTGCCGGAAGCACTCCCTAGTCGACCGGTTCGAACAGGATCTTCATGCCTTCTTTATCCAATAGCCGGCGGAAAGCGTGTTCCCATTCAGTTAAAGGAACCACGTCCGACACGATCGGTTCCAGTTCGATCTTGCGTTGATCCAGCAGTGCCATGGTCCGGTCCCAGGCATCCAGGGAACCGGCAAAGGAAGTCTTGATCTCGATCTCCTTCAATTCCGCCGGGAAGAAATCCACTTCGAAAGGACCGCCGTGCAGCCCGATCTGCATGATGGTTCCCTGTTTCCTTACGAGGTCGATCGCCGATCGCGTGGCCGCAGCCGAACCGGAACACTCGTACACCAGGTCGGCGCCGTAGCCTCCGGTCCGCTCCCGGACAAGCTCAAGCAGGTCGGTTTCCTCAATGTTCACAGTCTCGTCCGCCCACCGGGCGCCGAGTTCGAGCCGTTCCACATCCTCCGACGTGCCGGTCAGAATGACATATGCGCCTTCCGCCTTCGCCACCTGGGTCGTCAGCATGCCGATGGGGCCGGGTCCCGTGACCACCGCCACGTCACCGGCGGTAACGGGCGCGCGAATAGAGACGGCCTTGACGCAGCAGCAGAGCGGTTCGCTCAACGCGCCGATAGCGAGGTCCACGTGGTCCGGGATCCTGCGCACCGCCCAGTCGGGCAACACCACGTACTTCGTGAATACGCCGTGTACCCCGCTGCCGATGGACTTTCGGCTGTCGCACAGGCTGTGCTGGCCCGCCGCACAGTACCTGCACACGCCGCAGACGACGGTGGTCGGAATCCCGGTCACCCTGTCGCCCGGCCGGTAAGCGTCCGTGCCGGACGCCCCGTCCACGACGCCGGAGAACTCGTGGCCCATGATCACGGGCGGATCGTAGGGGTACTCGTCCTTGTAAATATGGATGTCGGTGCCGCAGATTCCCGCAGCGCGGATCTCGACCCTGACCTCTCCGGAACCGGGTGCCGGGACCGGCATTTCGCGGACTTCCATGTTGACCGGTCCATGATCGAATTTGACCAGACCTTTCATCCTCGAATTCCCGCTGCGCGTTTTTTTCGGTCCCTTTTGCGCTCGCTTAATTCCCGCTGCCCGATCGTCATCCAAAAGGGCGGTTTGAATATAGGGCGGCGTGTTTTGTATGACAAGATCAAACACAATAGGCGTTGACACCCGGCAGGCGCGTTCATATGTTGAGCACGGACCGGAAAACAGTCTCCAGCCCCCGTAGCTCAGAGGATAGAGCAGCGGTTTCCTAAACCGTTGGTCGGGTGTTCGACTCACCCCGGGGGTATTCCCGGTCCCCGCCCTGCTCCATGTTCTCCCGACGCACGCTGCACAGGAGGTCCCCATGTCCGATCTGTCCCGGTACATCCACGAGACGCCGCTCATCGACACCCACGAGCACCTCAG
>JAJECR010000056.1 GCA_022821935.1 Candidatus Latescibacterota bacterium | reverse complement strand
AGGATCGCTCCCAGCAGGTGAGTATACGTTCGTGTGATGAAAGCCCCACGTGCGTCTACGCCGAGTTGCGCGACGGGGATCGCACGCTGGGCCGGGTAGGCCGCTGTTCTGTTCATGACTCAAGCTCCTTCTAACGGGTTTGATGATGAGATGCAGACCAGCTTTGTGTTCAGATTTCAGTCACCGTACTTCACCTGGAGCAGGGCATCGTCCCCGGGGTTTAATCTTCCCCGAGCAGGTCCTCCAGACCCTGGAGCAGGTTGTCGCCATCAGACCTCACAAGCGCCAGAATGGCGTTGTGCGGTACGATCATGTAGGTTTTCTCCTGGTAATTGATCTCGATGGACTCTTTGCGCAGATAGAAGGCAAAATCGCCGGGCTGGGCCTGTAGGGGCAGGTAGCGTACCGATTCCGCCGGTTTCGTGATCGGGTCCCCCTCGGTGTAATCAGGATTGGGCATCAGGTGCCCCGGTCCCACACGGATCACCTTTCCGGTGCCTACCTTTTCCTTCTCCGTCACCGTAGCGGGGAGGTACAGTCCGGAATGAGTGAGTTGCTCCCCGTCATGCTGTTCGACGAGTACCCGGTCGCCTACAATGATTAACTCGCTCATATTCCTTTCGCAGTTCCTTGATTACACTTGACGATCACACCCCGGCGCCTCGGTACGTGATTCAGTTGCCTGGAAATGACCATGTAGTAGGATCGCGAACGCGTCCGGTTCAGCCACAGCCGGCGCCTCGCCTGGTCCTGTTTCAGGGTTCGATTCCGAAGCGCTCCCGCAACAACTGCAGAAACTCCGCCTCGTCCGCCAGGTCCCGTTCCTGGCGCCGGGCGTTTCCCGTTTTACCCCTGGCGGCGGCAGCCCGTGACGGGAACCCTTCCGTCTCGATCAGGCGCAGGTCGCTCAGCGTGATGCGCCCCGTCTTCGTGGCAAGCGAACACATGCGCTGCCGCGTAAAGTGGGACTCCGGCGCGTGCTGGTGATGCTCGCAACCGGGCGTAAAGTCCGCCAGTTGACGCGGCCGCAGCCGGAAGCGGTACTCAATTTGCCAGTCACCGGCCGCCGTGCGGCTCGAATGCACGCCCTCGCAGCCGTCGTGTTGCACGCGCCAGATGCCATCCGCGCGCTTCTGTGGCCCTGCCTCGTCCAGCAACAGCGGCTCGCGGAAACCGTCGCCGAAGCCCACGTCCGCCAGCCAGCGATCCTTTAGTGTGACCTGCAGCGTCATGTGGTCCCAGGGGAGGCCGTCCCCCCAGGGTTTCTCGCCCACGCGCGCCTCCAGCAGGTCGACCGTGAAACCGAGTTCGCGCAGCACCGCTGCAAACAGGCCGTTCTGCTCGTAACAGAATCCGCCGCGGCGCTGCGTCACAAGCTTCTCGAAGAGCCGCGCTTCCTCCAGCACAATCGGGCGGCCCCAATGAATGTCAAGGTTCTCGAAGGGCACGGCCAGCATATGCGCATGGTGCAGGCGGCGCAGTGTCGCCGCCGTCGGCGGCAGCGGCCCGCTGACTCCAATGCGCGCACAGTAGGCTGCGATATCAATGTCCATCCAGCTTCCCTGTGTATTCCGAGGCGCAAAATGGATTATGACATATCAGTGCACAGTGTGCTTCGGGCCCTCACACCTTAAACACCCGTTAATATACGGCATTTCGCCCTGTACCGGCAACCAAAATCCGGTCATTGAAACGGTCGCCGCATACACCCTTGACGTGCGGACCGGCGTACGGGTCGACGGACAGGAACCGCTCTGTCTCAAGTCCCTCAAGCGGTCGGACTACAGGACCGCCCCTGCTTTTTTCAACCCTTCAATTTGCTCCTCCGTATAGCCCAGCACTTCCGACAGCACATACTGGCGGTCCCGATTGAACTCCGGTGGAGCGTTCAGATCCGGCGGCGGCGATACGGCGCCGGCATCGAAGGCGATCGTGCGCAATCCGCTGATCGAAGCGCCGTCTCTTCGCTTCCCATGAAGCAGCAAAGGTTCCGTGGATTCGTGCTCAAGCACTTCGTCCAGCCGGCGGACCGCGCCGGCCGGCACTTTCCGGGACTGCAGCGCGGCCAGCAGGGACCCCCTTTCCAGTTGACCTATTCGATGCGCCAGCAGCGTATTCAGCGCGTCGCGGTGGACGACCCGCTGCCGGTTCGTGCCGAACCGATCGTCCTTCGCCGCCTCGGGCATGTCCAGCACTTCGCAAAGCGCCGCGAACTGGCTGTCCGTGCCGACGGCCAGCACGACGGGCTCTCCGTTCAGCGTCCTGTAAATCGTTCCGTATGGCGCGATGTTCGGATGGTCTGAGCCGGCGCGGGCCGGAATGGAACCGGCGACCAGGTAGTTCGCCGCCTGGTTGGCGAGCGACGCGACCCCGGCATGGAACAACGAGACCGTATTGTAAGATCCCCGGCCGCTTTGCATCCGTTCGATGAGGGCGATCAGCAGGGCTTCTTTCAACTGGTGGGCCAGGAGCAGGTCGATGAGGGCCACCGGCATCTTGACGGGGCCGCTGTCTTCGGTGCCGTTCATGCCTGTGAAACCCGTTTCCGCCTGCAACACGGCGTCGAAGCCCGGCCGCTCGTCCTTATCTCCGAAGGCGGTGATATCGGCGTAGATGAGCCGGTCGTTGAGGTTGCGCAAGGCCGGATAGTCGAGCCTGAATTTCTCGGCGTCACCGGCTTTGAAACTCTGCAGAAACACGTCGGCGCGCCGCACCAGGTCCTGCAGGACCGCGTGTCCTTCGGGTTTCGAAAAATCCACCCCGACTGACCGCTTTCCCCAGTTCACCGAGGAGAAATAGGCGGAGACGTCTCCGTCCCGGTCTTCCGAAGGCAGTTTCCAGTGACGGGTCGTGTCGCCGCCGGTTTTTATGTTCTCCACCTTGATCACCGTGGCGCCCAGTTCCGCGAAGAACATGCCCACGGCCGGGCCGGCCAGCACGTTGGCGGCCTCGATGACGATCAATTCCTTGAAGATGGTATCGGTGGAAGACACGGCAGGACTCGCCAGTCAGCCGGTAAGGATGTCGAAGAGTCCCATGCACACGGACTTGCTGCGGCCGTCTTCGTCCATGTTGGAACGCCACGTGGAAATGGACAGGGCGGCGATTTCGCAGTGTTCCGCGAGATGGCGGAACACGCGCTCCAGATCGGTGGACGGCGGTCCGCCCGGAGCCGGGTAGCCCATGGCCGGGGCTTCGGAGGGATCGAGCAGATCGGTGTCGAAATGGATGTAGACCGGCCTGCCGGACAGGTCGCACCTCAGCAGTTCCAGCACATCGGGGAAGTGCCGCAACCGGGACGTTTCGACCAGGTCGCGTTCTCCCGGATCGAGATCCCTTCCGTCGGACATGACGACGTCTCCGTCGGGAATCGGATCCATGCCCACGTTTTCGATCATGGTCTGCTCGCCCAGGCCGACCATCATGGCCAGCGGCATGCCGCCAAGGAATCCACTCGGCGTGGTCTCCCAGGTGTTGAAATCTCCGTGGGCGTCGAGCCACAGGAAAACCGGATGGATTCCGGCGCGCTGCAGCCCTGCCATGACCGGAATCGTCGCGCAGCAGTCTCCCGCGACGCTGACCGGCCGCCGCCCGGCCGCCGCGGCTTCGGCAACCCGTTCGGCGAGAGGACGATGCACGCACAGCGTCCGGGACATTTCGTCGGTGCCGTGCAAGTCGGGACTGTTTACGATCCAGTCATCCCGCGCGAGCTCGAGGAGCGCCGGGTCATAGCGGTCCAGAAAGAAGGGGGTAAGGATGTACTGGTCCGCATGGTCCGCATGGTCCGCATGATTCACACGGTTATTCATGGTATCTCGCGCTCCTCAGGTGAAATCGAGCCGTCGGTCCTGCTCCTCAGGTGAAATCGAGCCATCGGTCCTGCTCTTCCGGCATCCAGCAGGTCTCGGTGACGGTGTCCAGGTCGAAGAACTGGTAGGGGTCCACCTTCTTGTATTCCGCGTAGGGGCCGGACCAGTCCTTCCGCCGTTCCTTGTAGGCGAGAAAGCCTTCATGGGACACGTACTCGAACACCATGACGTAGCGACCCGTGGGCTGCCCGGTATTGCGCGCTACTTCGCGGAAATACCGTGCCGACCGCCATTCGGGGAACAGGTCGTCCTTGTGGTTTTCCACGAAGGAGAACCAGGTGCGGATCATTTCGTCATGATCGACCTTCCTGTCGGGTTTCGGCACCCAGGTTTCCACTTCATAAAACGACATGTCCCATCCGTTCCTGCAAGGCGCGGCAATTGCATCCTGCAAGGCGCCGCGATGGCATGAGGTCTGTATCGGGGAACAGGGGCAGCAGGATTCGAACCCGCGACCTACGGTTTTGGAGACCGCCGCTCTACCAGCTGAGCTATACCCCTATGAAAACCGTCTCATATTGCTCCGGTCAAGATACATCGAAGCGGCTGAAATGGCAACTACAAAACCTTCCCCGGGTCCTTGGGCCAACCCCATGATATCCCTTGCCGAAAAAGGCGCATAGGTCTATGATGGCCTATCATGAACGCCTTCCAGAAAACAGCCGTGGCGACCCTCGCGGCTACGGTCCTGCTGATTTCCGTTGGCAGCCTGGTACGGATCACTGGGGCCGGCCTGGGCTGTCCCGACTGGCCCAGATGCTGGGGATCCTGGCTGCCCCCGTCGAGCGTCGAAGACCTGGACCTGGACTACCTCCGCGAAAAGGGTTACGATCCAGCCGAATTCAACCCGTTGAAAATGTGGATCGAATACGCCAATCGTCTCGTGGGCGTGGCGATCGGGATCCTCGTGTTCGTCACCTTCCTGCGTTCCTTTCGTTATCGAAGTACCCGACCGGTGCTCTTCTACTGCGCGGGCCTGTGTTTCGCGCTGGTCGTCTTCCAGGGCTGGCTGGGCGGACAGGTGGTCAGATCCGGCCTGCAACCCGGGATTATCACCCTCCATATGGCCCTGGCCGTGATCCTGCTGTGCGCCCTGCTTTACGTAACCTTTCAGTCCCTGGAACAGCGGATCCGGGTCGAACTGACGCCTGAAGCGCGCGTCACGCTGCGGCGGCTGGGATTCGCGCTCCTTGCGGTAACCATCCTGCAGTTGCTCCTCGGTACGCAGGTGCGCGAAGGGATCGACCCCTTCATCAAGGACGCCGCCGGCCTGCCCCGCGGGGAATGGCTGTCCCAGGTGGGTTTAGTGGACCACGTGCACCGGTTGTCTTCGTGGCTGGTGCTTCTCGCGGGCGCGCTGGTTTTCAGGTCGGTGAGGCGGCATGGGGCGGACAGCCGGCTGATGCCGGTCGCCCGGTTCATCCTGGCCGGTATCGTGCTTCAAATTCTGATAGGCATCACGCTGGCTTACGGAGATCTGCCGAGACCCGCCCAGGTTATGCATCTCACGCTGGCCACGTTGCTGGTCTGCGCCGAGTGCATGTTGCTGCTCATGGTCAGCGCGGCGCGGCGGTGACCACGGATTTCTTCTTTTCACAGGCAGGCCGTCCAATTATGTTTGGTCATGATTCTCCCGCGTCGAGATTCACCGCGGATTCTCCCGAGTCAAGATGCTACGCCGGTTTCTCCAGCGTCGCACGTTCGTGCCGGCCACAGTCGCAGCAGACCGGGCCGACCTGTAGCCTGTCCCTCTAGCCCGAGGATGTACCGATGGACAACCTGACGGAACAATTGAAACGTATCAGGCAACGGTTCGAAGACAACGAGCTCACTGTCGAAGATATCGACCTGGCGCTGGGGTTGGCGCGGGAGGACTGTACGGTGCGGGAAGCCTCGGCAGAACTGAAACAGAGTCTGCTTTACCTGCACGCCCCTACGACCAATCCCCATTCGGCCGTGGTCGGCATCAGCATCTACGAAGACGGGGCGGACTCAGACGGACTCGACGAGAACGGCGATTTCCGGTACCGGTCGATCAAAGAAGCGCTGGACGACGGATGGCGCATCATCAAGTTCCCTGAAGCGTCCCTGGCCATGAACGAACAGGACAACTACGGCCTGGGTTACGAATTCGTCCTGGAGAGGTGGAGATAAGCATGGCATCGGCACCCTACGGCAAGAAAATGGATTGCGCGGCGACCATGACGGACCGCGAGGTGATCGATTTCTGCAGGAACGGCTACCTGATGCTGCCGGAAGTCGTACCGAACGAGATCAACGAACAGGTCGTCGACTACCTGGAACGCCATGACAGCACCTACGAACCCACGCCGATCGTGGGCGAATCGTTCTTCGTGGACGGCGTGCTCATGAACCCGCAAGCCGCGGGCGCGGTCCGGTCGCTCCTGGGACGGGACTTCACCCTGCCGCTCATCATCAGCAATCACCGGGGGCCGCTGCCCTTCGACAAGCCGCAGAACTGGCACCGGGACGGCGGCACGATCTATACCCCCGCGCTCGAGTATCTGCAGGTGTTCTACTACCCCGAGGAATGCACCGAAGACATGGGGCCGACCGTCGTGCTGCCCGGCTCCCATTTTATGCGGAACAAGGCACCCATGATGGCCCACCTGGGTTCCATCCGGGGTACCGTGTCTACTGCCGCCCCGGCGGGGACGATCTTTCTTACCGTCTACGGGATCTGGCACCGCCGGTCGCGGGCCCCCTCGGGCCCCCGGGGCAAGAGCGCGTACCGCAACCTGCTCAAGTACAACTACTGGCGGACCAAGCCGCCCGTGCGGGACTGGGTGAGGCAGGACGACATCGATTTCAACACGATCGACTTCAATCCCCCGGCCGGCGTATTCGAACAGTTCCAGGGTGCCCTGGCTGCCGCGCGGATGTTCACCTGGCTGTGCGGAATCGAGAACGAGTACGAGAAGCGAGGCGGACAGAACTGGCCCATTGCCCTCACCGTGCGGGACGGGGTCAACCAGGAGGGGGCTCCGAGGTCGCTGGCAAACGCCTGACACCCGTGGGGATCCAACCGGCGCGCAAGGCTCTTCGGTTCTGGCAAGAGGGGTCAGAGCGGACATGATTTCATCCATATTTCCAGGAAAGAGCGGTTTATGAAAATCACCGATATCGCAATTACCCATATCAATCCGCGCCTGGCGGACCGGAACGTGGATAAGAAGGTACAGTTCAGGACCATCGACACACAGACGGTCTTCAAGGTGACCGCGGACAACGGGGTTGTGGGATACGGGGAAAGCCGGGGACACGTGACGATGGACATCAGGGACGTGGACCGGTTGACGGGCAGCAGTCCCTTCGACCACATCCAGGCAGAGCTCCCGGTCGCGCTCATGGGGGCCTTATACGATCTCATGGGGAAACATCTCGAAATCCCGGCCTACAAGCTCATGGGGCAGAAGGTGCGGGACCGGGTGCCCGTCGCGGCATGGACCCGCGTCGCGTCTCCCGAAGACCTGGCCGCCGAGGTGGTGCGGGCGGTGGACGAAGGGTACATGCGATTCAAGATGCACACCGGCGAGTACTTCGACGTATACGAACAGAACCGCGCCGTGGAAGAGGTGGCCCCGCCCGGTTTCAAGATGCACTACGATTTCAACCATAACCGGTCGGCGGCCGACGTGACGAGAATCGTCGAACACCTGGAGAAGTCGCCCGTCGTCGGCGTGATCGAAGACCCCCTGGTCTGGCGCGACGTGGACGGGTGGCGCCGCCTGCGGGAGAAGACGTCGATCCCGCTCCTCATGCACGTGCCTCAGCTCGGGGGCGGACCGGAGATTACGCTCGGATGCGCTGACGCCTACATGATCGGCGAGCACGGCATCGGCATGAGCCTCAAGCGAGGGTTCGCCTGCGCCGAGGCGAATGTATCCACCGTGATCCAGCTGACCGGCGGGACGCTCAGCAAGGCGATGGCGCTCCACCTGGGCGCGGTGATCCCCAACGTGATGCACACGGTCAACCTGGACGACCAGTACGGCGAGGATGTCACCGGCGGGCGGATCGAGGTAGCGGACGGAAGCTCGCCGGTGCCGGAAGGGCCCGGACTCGGCGTCGAAGTGGACGAGGCGGAACTGGTGCGTATCGCGGGAAATCCAATGACGGAGATACCCCGGCATATTGGGAAGCTGAGCCTCCCGGGCGGAAACGTGTACTATACTATCGGTTATCCTTCAGTCAGCCGGTTGACGGGATTTCCCGAGGGCAATATCCGCGGCGTGCGGCTGGAGATCTGGGAAGAGGACGGCAGCGCGCCGTGGCAGGAGACCTACGACTGGATCGAACGGCACGGACCATTCATGCGCAAGGAGTCGGAATGAACGAAACACCTCGTATACTCGTCACCGGGTCCGCCGGCGTCATCGGCTCGACCATCGTAAACGGGCTTAAGGACCGTTACCCCCTCCGCGGTTTCGACCGGGTATCGACACCGGAACTGGAAGACGAAGTCGTGGGCGATATCACCGACATGGACGCGGTGCTTCGGGCCACGGAAGGCATGGACGCGGTGATCCACCTGGCCGGCAACCCGTCCGGCGGGGCGTCGTGGGAGGAGATCCTGCACGCCAATTTCATCGGGACCTACACGCTCTTCGAAGCGGCCAGCCGCAACGGGGTGCGCCGCGTAGCTTTCGCGAGCCGTGCCGGACTGCTTGCCCCGTATCCGCAGGACGTCTTCCGGACGATCGATATGACCCCGAGGCCGGAGAGCTACTATTCCATCAGCAAGGTCTTCGGCGAAAGCCTGGGATACATGTACGCGGTGCGGTTCGACATGGAAGTCGTGTGCGTGCGCATCGGCAACTTCCAGAAGCAGCGGGACCTGCCCGGCCATCCTCATCACCTGAGCCACGGCGACGCCGTCAGGGTATTCGAACGGGCGGTCATACACCCCGGCATCCGGTTCGAGGTCGTCTTCGGCGTGTCCGACAGTACCTGGCGGATGTACGACCTGGATCACGGACGCCGGGCGATCGACTTTCATCCCCAGGACAAATCGATCGTCGATCCGGAATCGTGATCAGGCTTTAAAGTGCCGTCCAGCCGCCGTCGACCATAAGCGAGACCCCGGTTACGTACCTGGACGCATCGGAGGCCAGGAAGACGACCGCGCCCTTGAGATCCTCGTTATTCAGCATGCGTCCGAGGGGCACGCGGTGCTCGTACCGTTGCACGAACGGCCCGGGCTGTTCGTTGAAATAGCCGCCCGGACAGATGCAGTTGGCCCGCACGCCCTGCTTGCCGTAGTAGTTCGCGATGTACCGGGTAAAATTGATCATGCCGCCCTTGACGAAGGTGTAGTCGGGCGGTTGCTTCATCCCGGTATCGTCATACAGGCCCGGGTCGTTGGCGACGACGCCGTAGATACTTGATACGTTGATGACGCTGCCGCCGCCCTGGCCTGCCATGACTGGCACGAAGGCCTTGCACAGGGCGAATAGGCCGACCATGTTCCCCTGGGCGCTGGCCGCCCAGTAGTCGGGAGTCTGCTCGTCGAACCCGCCTCCTCGGCCGACCACCGCGCTGTTGACCAGGACGTCCACGCGGCCGAAACGGTCCATGACACGTTGTTTCAGGCTATCGACCGATCCGGTGTCCGTAATGTCGAGCGCTTCGGGGTGGGTATCGTAACCCCGGTCGTTCAGTCCGTCGACGAAACGCCGGTTGTTGTCAAGGTCCCTGGAAGCGACGACCACGGTCGCCCCCGCTTCGGCCAGGGCTTCGGAGATGCTGCTGCCGAACTGCGGACCCGCCCCGCCCGTGACCACGGCGATGCGGTCTTTTAATGAAAAGCTGTCGAGTACACTCATGTAGTGGCTCCTGTCATCTGTAAGTTGAAACCGTACAGCCGACGCTGACGTAAGGGATCCGGCCGAGTACCTGAGACTGGAACCAGGCCGGTGATTCCAGAAAAACCGGTACTGCCGGACCGGTCGTGAGAATATACATGAAGTGCGGTCGCGATAAAACCCGTTTGCCAATGCCGATGTATTCGAAGCTGCAATGGATTGGTACGGGAAGAACGCCTAACCCTTATTCGTTTCTCGAGAGGATATGCAAATGATCTGGGGATCGGGAGATTACTGTTACGAGAAGGTGCCCGGCTGGGGTTCGGAGCGGACGCTGGGTATCGCCACGGCGGTGGCCGTGGATTCACGGGACCGGGTCTACGTCGTCGACCGGGAGCCGAATCCCGCAGTGGTGGTCTACGACAGTGACGGCCACCTGTTGAACGAATGGGGTCACGACGTACTGTCCCTGCCCCACGAGATATGGATCGACGGGGAGGACAGGATCTTTATTCCGGACTGCAAAGACCACACCGTCCGGGTGTTCTCGACCGACGGCACGCTGCTGCAGACGCTGGGCGAGCCGAACCGGACCGGAGAACCGGGCAAACCGTTCAACATGCCGACGCGCGCGGTCAAGGGGGCTTCCGGCGATCTCTACGTCTCCGACGGCTACGGACAGTGTTACGTGCACCGGATGACGCCTTCGGGAGACCTGGTCCACACCTGGGGCGGAAGGGGCGCCGCGCCCGGACAGTTCTCCCTTCCCCACAATATCTTTCCAGTGTCCGACGGCCGCCTGCTCGTGGCCGACCGGGAGACGAACAACCGGATCCAGGTTTTCGATTCGGAGGGCGGCTTCCTGGCGGAATGGCCCGGGCGTCCGGCGCCCTGCGGCCTGTTCGTCGATGACGAGGACACGGTTTTCCTGGGCGAGGGCGGCGGGGTCACCATCATGAACATGGACGGAAGGCTCATCGCCCAATGGGTCGTCAGGGGCGGCCCGATCGATCGTGCCCACGGCGCCCACAGCGTCTGGGGCGACCGCCACGGCGATATCTACGTGGGCGAGGTGGGCGTGGAAAATCTTGTGCACAAGTACGTCCGCGTGTGACGGACTGGATTTCCTCGAATGCAACTATGAACCGTCCTACTTCCGACTACCGGGTTCCCCGATGGATATGGGCCGTCTACGCGGCCCTCTTTGCCCTTTCCATTCCCTGGTACCTCCCAGAGATCGACCCGGTCCCCGTGTGGCTCGGCGTGCCGTACTGGGTCGTGATCTGCCTGGGTAGTTGCCTGGCCATCGCGTGCTTCACCGCCTTCGTAATCCACAGGTTCTGGCGGGAGGACGGCTAGCCCATGGCTGACCAACCCTTCGGCCCCGGCGCACTCCTGTTCCTGGCCGCCTACCTCGTCTTCATGATCGTCCTGGGATACGTGGCCCGGGCCCGCCGGCGGGACAACTCCATGTCGTCCTTCTACCTGGCGGGCAAGAACCTGGGCGCGCTGGTCCTCTTCTTCACCCTCTATGCCACGCAGTACAGCGGCAACACGCTCATCGGCTATCCCGGCGAGGCCTACCGGCTCGGCTACGCCTGGATCATGAGCATCGGGTTCATGATGTCCATCGTGGTGGCCTACCTGATGTTCGCGCCCGCACTCTACCAGGCGTCCCGCCAGTGGCACTTCGTGACGCCCGGCGACTGGATCACCCACCGGTTCGGATCCACCCGCCTGACCTTCTTTGCCGGCGTGCTTTTCGTGGTCGCCATCGCCAACTACCTGCTCGCGCAACTCCTGGCCGTGGGGCACATCGTTTCCGGCCTGTCGGGCGGGGCCATACCATTCTGGGCGGGTGTGGTGGTCCTGGGCGTCATCATCCTTTTCTACGAGACCCTTGGCGGCATGCAGGCCGTGGCCTGGACCGACTGCATCCAGGGCCTGCTCCTCTTCGCGGGCCTGCTCGGAATGCTGGCCGCCGTTGTCGCGGGCAGCGACCGGCTGGGGGAGGCAACGGCCTGGATTATCGTCCATCAGCCGGCGAAGGCCGCGCTGCCCGGGGGAGAAACGGTCCGCACCTGGATCAGTACGATCCTGCTCGTGGGCTTCGCCGCCGCCGTCTATCCCCAGGCGGTCCAGCGCATCTTTGCGGCCCGGAGCACCCGCAGCCTGAAACGGTCGTTTACTTTCATGGCCTTCATGCCCCTGGTCACCATCTCGGCGGTGGTCCTGGTCGGCATCCTGGCCATCCCCCAGCTGACGGGCCTGGAAGGCGTCGCCACCGACCAGGTGATGCCCCGGCTGCTCGGCGTCTGGGCCACGGAATCCCTCTGGCTTTACGTCATGACCGTGCTCGTTCTCACCGGTATCGTCGCGGCCATCATGTCGACGGCCGATTCCGTCCTGCTCAGCCTCTCCTCTCTGCTCGTCAAGGATGTCCTGGGCTGTTTCAGGTTAGGATCGCTACCGGAAGCGCGCCTTACCGCGTGGGGGAAGCGCCTTTCCTGGGGCATCATGGCCATCCTGGTCCTCATCGCCCTGACCCCGGACCTCACCCTGTGGGGACTCATAGAACTCAAGATGGAGGTGTTGATCCAGACCGCGCCGCTGTTTGTACTCGGCGTACTCTGGCCGCGGTTCAACGCGACAGGCGCGGCCGCGGGCATGGCCGCGGGCACGATGCTTGCGACCGGATTGACCCTCTCAGGGCTGGGCAAGGTCTGGGGATGGCACGCCGGCGTGCTGGGCCTGGCGCTGAACGTGATCGTGGGGGTGGGCGTGAGCCGAGCGGGGGGAGGTGCCAGTAGGCGTCAGAGTTCTTTTTATAAACAACCCGGTCAAATCGCAGAATAAGACAAATCCCGTTGTGATTTTTTATCACAACAAGACCGGCGAATCGTACCTCGCGCTACGCGTCTCACGGTCCGTATGTAAACGAAAACACTTGACATTTCAGGATTTTGACAGTATATATACGTCAGTTATTCTGCATACCAACAAGCGATGATTCTCAGGCAGGACCAGGGCATTATAGTTGGTTGTTTAGTCATTCGATACGGAGGTGAATCATGAGAAGCGGCGACGAAATGTTAAAGCAGATTGTAGAGAAGTCCTCCCTAGACTCAGAATTCAGGCAGAAGCTGCTCGCAGACCCGAAGTCGACCATTTGTGAGGAACTGGACATTACGATGCC
>JAJECR010000312.1 GCA_022821935.1 Candidatus Latescibacterota bacterium | reverse complement strand
GCACAAGACGGCGGCTACAGCCCTGAAGCTGGCGGAAGCCCGTTTTCTCTGGCACCAGTTGCAGGCGCCTCCGCTCTTGTTGCTGGACGACATATTCGCGGAGATAGACGCCGCCAGAACGGGGCGCCTGATGGAAATGGTACCCGGGTACGGGCAGACATTCATTACGACGGCCAAGGAAAGCGATATCGGGGACTACCGGCAGGGGATCACCCGCTTCCGCGTCCACGAAGGCACGGTGACTCCCTGGGACTGAGGTTCGGTCATGACGAAAAAACACAAGACTACGACCCTGGGCGACGCCCTTGAGAATCTGGTCCGAAGCCTCGGGATGGAAGGCAGGCTCGAGGAGCAGCAGGCCGTGGACAGGTGGGCTCAGGTGGTCGGGGACCGCATTTCGGCCCATGCGCGGGCGGTCTTCTTCGACGGGGGGAAGCTGGTCGTGGAGGTGGACAGCGCGGCCTGGCGCCAGGAATTGTTCTACATGAAGCAGGAAATCCTGAATCGACTGGACCGGTCACTGGGCAGACCGATGGTCCAGGACATCATATTCACTAATTCCAGAAGGTAAAATCGATGTCAGAAACACGGGAAAATACGCCGGACCGCATGGACGGCCTGGACAGCACGGAATCGCCGGAAACGGGTCCCCACACCCCGGAACCCGATCAGTATGACGCGGAGAATATCCAGGTCCTGAAGGGGCTCGAGGGGGTTCGCAAGCGGCCCGCCATGTACATCGGGAGCACCAGCTCGACCGGGCTGCATCATCTCGTGGAAGAAGTGATGCAGAACGCCATCGATGAACATCTCCAGGGATACGGCGACACGATCAAGGTGTATATCGAAGAGGATGGCCGGATCTCCGTGATCGACAACGGACGCGGCATACCGGTCGAGACGCACCCCACGGAGAACCGGCCCGCCGTGGAAGTCGTCATGACCATGCTCCACGCGGGCGGGAAGTTCGACAACAAGTCCTACAAGGTGTCGGGAGGGTTGCATGGCGTGGGCGTTTCGGTGGTCAACGCCCTGTCCGAATGGCTGGTCGTCGAGGTGCGCAGGGACGGCAAGATCTACTACCAGCGTTATGAGCAGGGCATACCCGTATGCGGACTGGAGGTCAGGGGCGAGACAGCGGAGAACGGAACGACCGTCTCTTTCAAGCCGGATGACGAGATCTTCGACACGACGGAGTTCAATTTCGACCACATCGCCCACCGCTTCAGGGAACTGGCCTTTCTGAACCGTCACATGCGCATCGAGTTGCATGAGGAGGCCAAGGGCAAATCCAGCATATTCGAGTACCGGGGCGGCATCGTCGAATTCGTCGAGTATCTGAACGAGAACAAGACGCCCATCCATGACACCATCGGCATCCGCCAGGAACGGGACGGCAACCAGATCGACGTCGCCTTCCAGTACAACGACGGCTACCAGGAGAACATCTTCACCTACGCCAACACCGTCCGGACTACCGAGGGCGGCTTCCACCTCGTGGGATTCAAGACGGCCTTCACCCGCGCCATCAACAACTACGCCCAGCGGAACAACCTGCTGAAGAACCTCAAGGTGCCCATAACAGGCGACGATACGCGGGAAGGCATTACGGCCATCGTGAGCGTGATCATTCCTGATCCCCAGTTCGAGGGCCAGACCAAGGAGAAACTCGGCAACAGCGATATACGCGGCATCGTGGAGTCGGTGGTCGGCGAGGGGCTCTCCTCGTACCTGGAAGAGAACCCGGCCACGGCGAAGAAAATCGTCGAAAAATGCATCCAGGCGGCCATTTCCCGTGACGCCGCCCGCAAGGCGCGGGAGCTCACCCGCCGAAAGAGCGCGCTGGAAAACACCACCCTGCCCGGCAAGCTGGCCGACTGCACCCTGAAGGACCCCATGGCCTGCGAGATCTACCTCGTCGAGGGTGATTCGGCCGGCGGCACGGCCAAGTCGGGCCGCGACAAGACCTTCCAGGCCATTCTACCGCTCTGGGGCAAGCCGCTCAACGTGGAAAAGGCCCGCATCGACACCGTGCTGAGCAACGATAAGCTCCAGCCCATCATCACCGCGCTGGGGGTGGGGATAGACGACGATTTCGACCTGTCCAGGCTGCGCTACGGGCGCGTCATCATCATGGCGGACGCCGACCATGACGGATTGCACATCCGCACGCTGCTGCTGACCTTCCTGTTCCGCTACATGCGTCCGCTGGTCGAGCACGGCCATGTCCTGATCGCGCAGCCGCCGCTGTACCGCGTGCGCAAGGGGCGCCGGGAGGACTACCTCAAGAACGACCGGGAACTCTGGGAATACCTGCTCAACCAGAGCGTGGACCGCACCAGGGTGCGGCGGGCGGACGCGAACGGCAACGGCCACGCCCTGACCGAAGACGACCTGCTGGCCCATCTCCGCGAGATGATGGACTTCGAAGAGCAGATCGGACGACTGGTCAAGACAGGTCTGAAGCGCGACCAGATCATGGACATGCTCCGAGAGCGGGACCTGTACGACGCATACCGGAGAGATCTGCGCGACCGGGCGGAAGCGCGAAAGGAGCAGGAAGAGGCCGGCGAAGTTCCGGTACCCGTGGACCCCGTCGAAGAAGCCCTGGACCCCTCCCTGTACCGCAGGCTCAGGCAGCTCTGCGGCCGACTGGAGGACGTCCTGGACAACGAGATGCTCGTCAGCACGGATAAGACCGAGAAACGGGTCAGGGGGGTCGGCAAACTGATCGACGCCGTGCTGGACGTGGGGCGGGAAGGCGCCACCATCTCGCGGTACAAGGGCCTGGCCGAGATGGACGCCGAAGAGCTGTGGCAGACGACGATGAATCCCGAAACCCGCACGTTGCTCCGGGTAACCCTCGACGACGCGGTGGAGGCGGACCGGATTTTCACGATCCTCATGGGCGATAACGTGGCCGCCCGAAACGAATTCATCCAGCGAAACGCCCTCCTGGTGACCAACCTGGACCTGCACTGACCCCCGGCACATGTCGCACGCCAGCCAACCGGGCGAACCGGGCGATCCTGCGGAGACTACGGATGACCATCAACCGGAAACGGAATAACACGTTCAAGGGGAAAGCATGGCGGTAGAACAGCACGACAACATCCAGCCCATCTTCATCGAAGACGAGATGAAGAGTTCTTATCTCGACTTCTCCATGAGCGTGAATCTGTCCCGCGCGATCCCGGATGTCCGGGACGGGTTCAAGCCGTCCCAGCGACGCATTCTCGTGGCCATGCGCGACCTGAACCTCACACCGGCCCGTCCCACGCGCAAATGCGCCAAGATCGTCGGCCAGACCATAGGCGATTACCATCCCCACGGCGACCTCGCCGTGTACGACACCCTCGCGAGGATGGCCCAGCCTTTCAGCATGCGCTACCCCATGGTCTTCGGCCAGGGGAACTTCGGCTCCATCGACGGCGATCCTCCGGGCGCCATGCGGTACACCGAATCGAGAATGTCCCGCCTTGCCATCGAGATGATGGAGGATATCGACAAGAACACCGTCGACTTCATGCCGAACTACGACGAGTCGAAAGACGAGCCGACGGTGCTTCCGGGAAAGTTCCCCAACCTGCTCTGCAACGGATCGCTCGGCATCGGCGTGGGCATGGCCTCCAACCTGCCTTCCCACAACCTCGGGGAGGTGGTGGACGGGATCGTGGCGGTGATCGACAACCCGGAAATAACGGTCGAGGAGATCGCCGGGCACATCAAGGGTCCGGATTTCGCCACCGGCGCGATAATATACGGCCGCAACGCGATAAACGAGTATTTCCACACCGGCCGCGGGAAGATCAAGGTGCGCGCCCGCACGACGATCGAGGTCCATGAGCAAAGCGAGAAGGAAACCATCGTCGTCACGGAAATCCCCTACAAGGTCAACAAGTCCAGCCTGATCGAGAAGATCGCCGACCTCGTCCGCGAAAAGCAGGTGCTGGGCATTACCGACATACGGGACGAGTCCGACCGGTCGGGCATGCGCATCGCCATCGACGTACGGCGGGACATCCCCGGCAACATCGTACTCAACCATCTCTTCAAGATGACGCCTCTCGAAACCACTATCGGCGTCACCATGCTGGCCCTCGTGGACGGCCGGCCGCGCGTCCTGAACATCAAGGAGTGCATTCAGCACTTCATCGACCACCGACACGAGGTGCTGGTGCGCCGGACGGCCTTCGATCTGGAGAAGGCGGAACAGCGGGCGCACATCGTCGAAGGCCTGCGCGTCGCGCTGGACAACGTGGACCGCGTGATCGAAATCCTCCGCGGGTCGCGGACTGGCGAGGAAGCCATGGAAGTCCTGGTGGACGAATTCGGGCTGTCGCAGGCCCAGGTCGAGGCGATCCTGGACATGCGCCTGCAGCGCCTGACCGGACTGGAAAGGGACAAACTGGAGGAAGAATACAACGAACTGGTCGCCCGGATAGCCGATTTCCGTGACATACTCTCGCGGCTGGAACGGCGGATGCAGATCATAAAGGAAGAGATGATCGACCTGAAAGAGCGCTTCGGCGACGACAGGCGAACCGAGCTGATCGACATCGAGGGCGATCTCAGCATCGAAGACCTGATCGCCGACGAAGAGATGGTGATCACCATCTCCCACGCCGGGTACATCAAGCGCCTGCCCATGGACACCTATCGGAGCCAGAACCGCGGCGGCAAGGGCATCACCGGCATGAAGACCCGGGAAGAGGATTTCGTAGAACACCTCTTTTCCGCCTCGACCCATTCCTACATCCTGTTCTTCACCAACCGCGGGAAATGCTACTGGCTCAAGGTGTGGGAGATCCCGGAAGCCGGACGCACGGCCCGCGGAAAGGCCATCGTCAACCTGCTGCAGCTCGGCCAGGGGGAAAGCGTCGCGGCCTTCCTGCCGATCAGGAACTTCGACGACGAGCACTACATCCTGATGGTGACGCGGAACGGCCTCGTGAAGAAGACTGTCCTCTCGGCTTACGGAAATCCCCGGAGGAACGGCATCGTGGCGCTGAACATCCTGGAGGGCGACGCCCTCATCGAGGCGCTGCTTACCGACGGCGACAACGACATCGTCATCGCCAGCCGGAACGGCCAGGCCGTCCGTTTCCACGAGGGCGACGTCCGTACGATGGGCCGCGGCGCGCAGGGCGTGCGGGGCATCCGGCTCGGGGACGAGGACCGGGTCGTGGGGATGCTGGCGTCGGGAAGGGACACCACGCTGCTTTCCGTTACAGAGAACGGGTACGGCAAGCGGACGGGCATTGAGAACTACCGCCTGACCCGCAGGTCCAGCAAGGGCGTAACCAACATCCAGACGAGCGAACGTAACGGCTCCGTGGTCTCGATACACGCGGTATCCGACGAAGACGAACTGATGATCATCACTGTGAACGGTCTCATCATTCGCCTGCCGGTCCGCGACCTGCGTCCCATCGGCCGGAACACCCAGGGCGTCCGCCTCATCAACCTGGGCGACGGAGACCGGGTTATCGATGTTTCCAGGATCACGCCCGGTGGCGAAGAGGACGATTCGGAATCGTCGGAAACCGCCGAAGCCAGCGATACAACCGGCGTGGATGAGGCATAAAAAACCGCTTGACACGTATGACCCGCGCCATATATTTCGACCGTTCTGTATGGAGAAAGGCCTTCCCGGAAGGGTGAAAGGACCTTCGAAAGCGATGCTTCCAAGGCTGCATTGACGTAAACGGGGGTATTATGGGAGTCTGCCCTGAATGTGGCGCCTCGGTGGACCTGGGTTACGATGTCGTGGAAGGCGAAATCATTACGTGTGAAGAGTGCGGCGCGGACCTCGAAGTGATCAGCGTCAACCCGCTGGAGCTGGAACTGGCGCCGGAAGAGGAAGAAGACTGGGGAGAGTGAATTTGCAACCGCGCGGCGGTTCGCGTCCTGACAGGAAACCTGTGATGAAGATGAGCAAACGAATAAAACATAAACATGAATATCATGATTGTGATTTGCGTTCGTTCGCTCATCGCGGCCCGCGTTGATTCAATACGACGAATAACCGGGCTAGGGGAACTGATAGGAGCCGTGTCCCTCTTCTGATCGAGCGAAGAGGCCGGCTCTTTTTTTATGGCCTGACCGGCAGGAGAAAGTACCGATTCATGGAAATGGGCATCGTGCTCTCGCGCGTCCGCAAGGACGAAAAGCGTCTGATCGCCGAGGCGGGTCGCCGCGGAATCGACGTGACGACGATCGACAATACCCGGCAGGTCTTCGAACTTGACCGCCGGCACATGGAACTGGACGTGGTCCTGGAACGATGCGCGGACCATCACCGGGCGGTATACGCGCTGACCGTGTTCGACCGCTGGGGCATTCCCACGGTGAACCGGCAGGCCGTGGTGGAGACCTGCGGCAACAGGCTGCTGACGACCCTGGCGTTCCGGGAGAATGGGGTGCCGACACCGGACATGCGTGTGGCTTATACGCCTAAGTCGGCCCTCGAAGCCATGGAGGACCTGGGTTACCCCGTGGTGCTGAGACCCGTGGAGGGCCCGGAGGACCAGCTGGTTTCCCGCATAGGGGACAAGTATACCGCTGCTACGGTCCTGGAGCACAAGCGCATACTCGGCGCCTATCATCATTCCATCTTCTTCATGCAGAAACACATCGATGCGCCCGGGCACGACATCCGGGCTTACGTGGTCGGCGACGAGACGGTCGCCGCCGTATCGGTGCTGACCCACCACTGGATCGGAACCATCGCCGACGGCGGCCTGATGGAGAAGGAACCCGTAACCGATGAATTGAACGCCCTCGCGGTATCCGCCGTCAAATCCGTCGGGGGCGGCATCGCGGTAGTGGACATGGTCCGCACCGGGGACGCCTGGTTCGTGCAGGAGTTGGGGCGGCCGACCGGTCTTTCCGACGCATCGGACGCCACGGGGGTCAATATCCCCGGCAGGATCATGGATTACGTGGTGGACACGGTGGAGCAGGGGGGGCGGAACTCGTGAAGATCGGCATGTTGCTGTCCGTCGTTTCCAGGGAACAGAAAATGCTGTTCGAGGCGGCCGCGGACCGGGGGTTTGAATTCGAAAGGCTGGACGACAGGCGCATTGTCTTCGACCTGGAAAACCATCGTTACGACCACGACGTCATTCTCGAGCGGTGCATCAACCACTCCCGGGCGCTCTACTCGCTCAAGATGCTCAACGCCAGCGGCATCAGGACCGTCAACACCTACGAGGTGGCCCGCGTGTGCGGGAACAAGTTTCTGACGACCATGGCGCTGGTGGACCACGGGGTACCGACGCCGAAGGCCCGCGTAGCCTTCACGGCGGAATCGGCCCTCGCCGAAATGGAATCCATGGGCTATCCGGTCGTACTCAAGCCGCCCATCGGTTCGTGGGGCCGCCTGATCGCCCGGATCAACGACCGCCACGCGGCGGAAGCGGTGCTGGAGCACAAAGAGACCCTGGGATCCTATCACCACTCGGTGTTCTACATCCAGGAGTACGTCGAAAAGCCCGGCCGGGACATCAGGTCTTTTGTCGTCGACGGCGAGACCATCTGTGCCGTATACCGGTATTCCGACCACTGGAAGACCAACACCGCCCTGGGGGGGACGACGGCCAACTGTCCCGTTGAGGGCGAGGTGGAGGAACTCTCCTCCCGCGCGGCGGAAGCGGTGGGCGGCGGCGTGGTGGCCGTCGACCTGCTGGAATCGGCGGACGGGGTCCTGGTAAACGAAGTCAATTACACCATGGAATTCCGGAACAGCGTCCAGCCGACGGGGGTGGACATTCCCGGTCGAATAATCGATTATCTGCTAAAGGTGGCCCGATCATGATCAAAGTGTCGATCGTAGGCGCGTCCGGGTACGGCGGCGGGGAACTGTTGCGGCTGCTGCTCTTCCACCCGGAAATCGAGATCCTGCAGGTGACTTCCGAATCGCTGGCCGGCAAGCCCGTGGGCCGTTCCCATCCCAACCTGCGCCGGGTCACGGACCTGAAGTTCAGCGCCGTGGAAGACCTCAAACCCTGCGACGTGCTGTGCCTGTGCCTCCCCCACGGCGAGGCCATGAAACGGTGGGACGCCCTCTCCGGCCTGGCCGGGCGCGTCATCGATCTGAGTGCGGACTTCCGTCTGCGGGACCCCGCGGGTTACCCGGTCTGGTACGGACACGAACATGCGCACCCGGAAATGCTTGAGCGATTCGTGTATGGCCTAGCCGAGTTGTACCGGGACGAGATTCGAGAAGCCGATTACGTCGCGTGCACCGGTTGCCTGGCCGCCACGGCGATCCTGTCGCTGGCGCCCCTGGTCCGGGCCGGCGCCGTCGACCCCGCCCGCCTTTTCATGGAAGGCAAGATCGGCTCCTCCGCGGCGGGGCACCGGGCCGACCGGTCCACCCACCACCCGGACCGCAGCGGCGCGGTGCGTTCCTTCAAGCCCACGGGCCATCGCCACACGGCGGAGATCGTGCAGGAGCTGACCTTCGGCGGGCAGGCGCCAGGGGTCCATTTCTCCGCGACGGCCATCGAACTGGTGCGCGGCATCCTGATGACCACGCACGCTTTTGTGAACGGCAACCTGTCCGACAGGGATGTCTGGGGCATCTACCGGGAGGCCTACGACCGGGAACCCTTCATCCGAATTATCAAGGAGCGCCAGGGCGTGTTCCGGTACCCCGATCCAAAATTCCTTGCGGGGACCAACTACTGCGATATCGGGTTCGAGCGGGACGGGCACAGCGAACGGGTCGTGGTAATGGGTGCGCTGGACAATCTGGTCAAGGGCGCCGCCGGCCAGGCTGTGCAGGCGCTCAACATCATGTACGGGTGGGACGAGCGGACGGCCCTGGAGTTTTCGGGCCTGCACCCGGTATAGGAAGCAGCTATGAACTACAAGGCCCCCAGGGGCACCTACGACATCCTGCCTGAGGACCAGGCTTACTGGCGGCATGTGACCGAGAAGACGCGGCGGGTCTGCGAACTGTACGGCTACGAGCAGATCGACGTGCCGGTTTTCGAGCAGACCGGCCTCTTTGAGCGGAGCGTCGGTGAATCCACGGACATCGTGGAGAAGGAGATGTACACCTTTCTCGACCGCAGCGACGATCGCATGACCCTGCGCCCCGAATTCACAGCCGGGATCTGCCGGGCCTACGCCGAGCGCAAGCTTCACGGCAGGCCCCAGCCCCTGCGTCTGTTCACGATCGGGCCGGCCTTCCGGTACGAGCGTCCCCAGGCGGGCCGGTTCCGCCAGTTCTACCAGATCGACGTGGAGGTGCTGGGCAGCCAGGACCCGGCCGTCGATCTCGAGGTGATGCAGGTTGCCTGGCAGATCTACGAGGACATCGGCATCAAAGGGCTTTCCTTCCAGGTGAACAGCACGGGATGTCCGAAGTGCCGGCCGGGATACATCGATACGCTCAAGTCCTGGTACGCGCCGCGCCTGGGCGAGGTCTGCGGCGAGTGCGCACGCCGCTACGAGCAGAACCCGCTGCGGCTTCTGGACTGCAAGAAAGAGACCTGCCGGAGTATAGCGGACGAGGCGCCGCGGATCGCGGATTACCTGTGCGAAGAATGCAGCGGCCACTTCAGCCGCCTGCGGTCCTACCTGGACGCCCTGGACCGGCCGTACGAGGTCAACCATCGGCTGGTCAGGGGGTTCGACTATTACACGAAGACCGTGTTCGAAGTCTGGGCCGCGGGCATCGGCGCGCAGAACGCGGTGTGCGGCGGCGGGCGGTACGACGGACTGATCGGGATGGTCGGCGGACCCGATACGCCCGCGATCGGCTTCGCCTCCGGCATCGAACGTATCATACTCACGATGAAGCAGGAGGGGATCGAACCCCCGGATACGCCGAAACCGTCGGTATTCGTCGCCTACCTCGGCGCCGAGGCAAAGGAAGCCGCCGTGGTCCTGGCCCAGGAGCTTCGAACGGCCGGTATCCGCACGGCGGCCCTGTGGGAGGACCGCAGCCTGAAAGCCCAGATGAAGCAGGCCGACCGGATCGGCGCCGCCTTCGTCCTGATCATCGGGGAGGACGAGGTGAGGAACGGCGCCGTCATGCTGCGGCGCATGGCGGACAGCACGCAGACTTCCATGCCTCGGTCGGAGGTCGTCGGCGCGGTAGTAGAGGGAGGAACGTAAATGATCGTGGTGAAGACGGGCGGCAGCAGGGGCATCAACCTGGACTACGTCCTCGAGGATCTCGCCCGGCAGACCGAACGGCTGGTCCTTGTGCACGGCGCCTCGGACGAATTGAACCGCATATCGGAGCAGCTGGGCAAGCCGCCCCGCATGGTCACGTCGCCATCGGGATACACGAGCCGGGTCACCGATCCGGAGACCCTGGATATTTTCGCCATGGTGTACTGCGGCAAGCTCAACACCCGCATCGTCGAGAAACTGCAGCAACTGGGCGTGAACGCCGTCGGACTGAGCGGCGTCGACGGCCGGCTGCTCGAGGGCCGTCGAAAACCCAATATCCGTATCGTCGAGGACGGCAGGACGAAGGTCCTGCGGGACGATTACACCGGCCGGATCGAAAGGGCGAACGCGTCGCTCCTGACCACGCTCCTCGACCACGGCTACCTGCCCGTCATCAGCCCCCCGGCCATCAGTTACGACGGCGAGGCGATGAACGTGGACGGGGACCGCGCGGCAGCCGTAATCGCCGACGCCCTGGGCGCGGAACGGCTGGTCATTCTCTCCAACACACCCGGTTTTCTCGAAGACGCGGACGATGAGGACACGCTGATACCCCGGATATCCAGGGACGAAATCGACGACGCGATCGCGACCCACGCCCGGGACCGCATGAAGAAGAAGCTGCTGGGCGCGAAGGAAGCGCTGGAAGTCGGCGTGGGCATGGTGATCCTGGGCGACGGCAGAATACCCGAACCGGTCACGGCCGCCTTGCGTGGCGAGGGCACGGTGATCGGCGGATAAGGGCCGACCGGGACGGAACAGGCGGCAGAAAAAACGGATGAATCCGGAAGCCGGTGGAGCGGTCGGCACCACGGAACAGGCGATTCCGGCGCGGACGGCGATAAAACGAATCAACGGTTTACGCGTCGATTGGAGCGAGAGGAAATGACAGACTACCAGGAAATGGAAGACCGCGGGTCCATGGGCATCCTGCCGAAGCGGGACGTGGTGATCGTCCGGGGCCGCGGTACGCGGCTCTGGGACAGTGACGGCAAGGAATACATCGACTGCATCGGCGGGATCGGCACGGCCAACATCGGCCACTGTCATCCAGCCGTGGCGGAAGCGGTCGCGCGGCAGGCGCAGCGGCTCGTGATCTGTCCGGACACCTTCTACAACGACCGCCGCGCGGAACTGGCCGCGGCCCTGACCCGGGCGGCCCCGCAGGGGCTGGACAGACTCTTCCTGTGCAATTCGGGTACGGAGGCGGTGGAGGCGGCGCTGAAGTTCGCCCGCGTCGCAACCGGCCGGCCGGGCGTCATCGCGGCCCAGCGCGGATTTCACGGCCGTACCTTCGGCGCCCTGAGCGCGACCTGGAACCCCAAGTACCGCGCCCCCTTCGAACCGCTTGTTCCCGGTTTCACCCATGTAAAGTACAACGATGCCTCCGCCATGGAGGAATCCATCGACGACGGCACCGCCGCGGTGATCCTGGAAGTGGTGCAGGGCGAGGGCGGCGTGCGGATCGGCGACGGCGAATACCTGAGACGCGTGGAGACCCTGTGCCGGGAAAGAGGCGCCCTGTTCGTCGTGGACGAAGTGCAGACCGGCTTCGGCAGGACAGGCGCCCTGTTCGCCTGCCAGCACCATGACCTGCGGCCGGACATCCTCTGCCTGGCGAAGGCCGTGGCCGGAGGCCTGCCCGCGGGCGCGGTGCTCTGTGCGGATACGGTCCGGGACATTCCCGCCATGTCCCACGGCAACACCTTCGGCGGCAGTCCCGTGATCTGCGCGGCCGCCCTGGCCACGCTGCGCGTGCTTGAGGAGGAAGGACTCGTCGATAACGCCCGGGAGCAGGGCGCGTACTTCCGGGAACGCCTCTTGGCGCTGCACGCACCCGTAGTACGGGAGGTCCGGGGCATAGGCCTCATCATCGGGGTCGAGTTGAAGGGGCGGGTCACCCCCGTCCTCCGGGGACTCATGGAGCGGGGCGTGATGGCCCTGCCCGCGGGCAATACGGTACTGCGTTTCCTTCCGCCCCTGTCGATCACCAGGGAAGAGATCGACCAGGTCGTGGAAACCGTGGACGCGGTGCTGGGATCGCTTGAGGAAAGTCTGCCGGTACACCGGAACCGCTCGGACCGCTCGGACCAGACGGACCGGAAGGATCGGGCAGACCGAAATGCCGTAAACACGAATAGCGCCGGTCCCGGCCAGGTGGAAGCCCGGGAGGCCGAATGAGTCGCGACCGCGACGACATCGCGCTGCTGCGGGGCCTGGTCGAGCGTTACAGTCCTTCCACGCAGGAAGGCGAAGCCGTCTCCTTCCTGGTCGAGTCGATGGAACGAAGGGGGATCCGCGCCCACGTGGACGAGGCCGGCAATGCCGTGGGCGAAGTCGGCCGCGGCGAACCGCATATCGCCCTGGTCGGGCATATCGACACCGTGCCTGGTATCGTTCCCATTCGGGAAGAATCGGGCCGGCTATACGGACGCGGCACGGTGGACGCCAAAGGTCCCCTGGCCGCCTTCGCTGCCGCCCTGTCCCGGTTCACGGAAACAGACAGCGGCCGGATCACGGTCGTCGGCGCCGTGGAGGAGGAGTGCCCCACCTCGAAGGGCGCCCGTCACCTGGTGGACCGCATGGGGCCCGACTACGTATTCATCGGCGAGCCGAGCAGCTGGGACAGCGTCACCATCGGGTACAAGGGCCACGTGGGATTCGACTACCGCCTCGAACAGCCCAACGCCCATCACGCGGGGAACCATCGACGGGCGGGGGAACGGGCCATTGAGCTGTACAACGCGCTTCAATCGCGGATAGCCGGCCAGACTACGGAAAGCGAATTCGAATCGCCCCGGCTCGAGTTGAGACGATTCAGCACAGGCGACGAGGGGTTGACCGAGGGCGTCGAAGCGTATTTTTCGGTGCGCGTGCCGCCCCATTACGATCTGGATAGCCTGATCGATTTCGTGATGGGACAGGCGGGCCCCGCGGAAATCGTGTGCGACCAGCGCCTGGCGGGCGTGATCGCCGCGAAGAATACGCCGCTGATCCGGGCCCTTTTGAAGGGCATCCGGAAGGAAGGGGGCCGGCCGACCTTCAAGAAGAAGACGGGCACATCGGACATGTGCATCGTCGGGCCGGCATGGCAGTGTCCGATCGCCGCCTACGGACCCGGAGACTCCAGCCTGGACCATACGCCAGAGGAACATATCGTGCTGGACGAGTACCTGCGGTCCATCGAGGTGTTGACGGCCGCGCTGCGGCACCTGACGGTCACCGAGCGAATCAATCGGGTCTGAAACGATGAGGCCGCTCGGCTAGCGATCGTTCAATCCTGCGACTACCCCACCTGGAAAGCGCACTAGCAAAACGGCAGAATTAGACGCGACAGAATCAATGGGTCATCGCGTAGATGGCGTAGTTCACCGCGAGCCGGTACGCGATCACGGAATACGCGCGCGGGTACCCGGGATCGGCCGCGTGTTCCCAGCCGTCGCCCAGGTCGGTGTTCCAGTTCATCAGCACCATGAGCCTGCCGCCGTCATCGGATATGCCCCGCAACCGATGGCCGTACAGCGCGCCGTCCCGCTCGTAGTTGCCCGCGTTCCACAGGGCCGCGATGCCGGGCACCAGGGGATACTCGTTGAAATCGTAGTAGCAGTGGAAGACCGGATGATCGCCGGGGACTTCCTCGATGTCCCGTTCAGGAAACACCCGCTTGATCTGCGATTCCCAGACCGCCCACTGCCGCGAACCATGGAAATCGTCCACCAGCAGAAACCCGCCGCGCAGCAGGTATTCCCGCAGGGCGTCCACTTCCTCGGGACTGAACTGAAGGGAACCGACTTCCAGGATGTAGAGAAAGGGGATGTCGAACAGGTCCGGATCGGTCAGCTCCACGGCCTGCGGCTCGTTGATCTTGAGGGAGGTGGTGGCCCGCAGGGCCCGGATCACGTTGGCGTCCGCCGACGGGAAATCCACCGACCACCGCCCGAATCCGAATCCCCGGTAGAAACCGCCGAAGTTCTGGTACACCACCCTTCCGAAGGTGAAATCGCTGCGCAGAAACAGGTCGTGGCCGGAATCTCCGGCGCCGCGGGTCGTCCACAGCGCCGCGCCGAGCAGGCAGGGCAGCAGGACCAGGCCGATGCGTTTTGCGGGATGTAAGCGTCTCATGAGATGAAACCGATCGGGTTCACGCCCTGAGTATCAGTTCCCCGATTTCCTGGAGCTGGGCGAGGTTCCGGCATTCCAGCACGTGATCGCAGTGCGGCCTGTACCTGGCCATGACGGAATCGTCGGTGTCCCAGTACTGCATAGGCTCGGGGTTCAGCCAGATGGTCTGGTGCACCCTTTTATTCAATTCGTCCAGCACCCAGTCCTGGGGGTCGAACCAGTTCGTCCGCGCATCGCCGAGGATAACGAGCACCGTGTTTCCGGAGAGGGACAGCAGGTGTTCGTCGTGGAACTGGTAGAAGGCCCTTCCGAAATCGCTCAGTCCGAAGAAATTCAGGGCATGGTCGTCTTTCAGGTTTTCGACGATTTCTTCGAAGGGCCTGCTGTCGAACTCGTCCGTCACCTCGTTGATCCGGTCCACGAAGAGAAAGCTCCGTGCCCGGCTGAACTGGTTCTGCATTTCGTGGACCAGCTTGATGAAGAACCGGGCGACCTCCCAGACCGACCCCGACACGTCGCACAGCACGACCAGTTCATTCTTCTTGATCTTGCGGTGCTTGTAGATGATGTGAAAGGGCAGGTTGCCCGTGCGAAAACTCCGCTGGATCGTCTTCTTGATGTCGACCCTGCCGTGGCGCGACTTCCTGAAACGGAGCGATTTGCGCGTCACAAGATTCCGGGCAAGTTCCTCCACCGCTTCGTAGAGGTTCTCGACGTCGCCCGGAGGCAGTTCCTGGTAGAGGTCGACGTCTTCCGCCTGCTGATTCGGCTGCGTCCCGGGCTCGGCGACCGCGTCGGACGCCTGTTCCCCCACCTGCACGCGGGCCAGCATCCGCTCCAGGTCGCCTTCGAGCTCGTCTGCTTCGTCACCGTCCGCGGGCTCCCCTTCCCCGTCACCCGCCATGGCCTCCCCCTGTTCGTCCTGGAATGGCCGGATGTCCTGTTCCCCGTCATCGTGCGTGTCGTCGAGGTCGGGGTGCCCGTCGGGCGGACCCTCGGTTTCTCCGCACGGATCGCCTGTCTCCTCCGCCTCGTCGCCCACCTGGACCAGGAAGAACCGCTCGAAGGCCTCGTCGAAGGCGGGGATGTCCTCGCGGGACTTGACCAGGGTGGTCCGCAGGGAGGCCTTGAAGGCCGGCCGTTCGGTGACCGGCGTGTGCCGCAGCACTTCGGCGGCGTCCAGGGTCTCGGCCATGGATACGCGCACGCCGGACTGCCTGAGCAGCCTGGCGAACTCAACCAGCCGCTTGATCATGGTAGCCGTCCCGCATGATCCGTTCGATATCCTCGCGGTCCTTCATCAGGACGTTCAGCGTGCTGGAAAGGACGTCGCGCGAGAGGTGCCGCGCGTTCAGGACCACCAGCGCCAGCGCCCAGTCGATCGTTTCGGCGATGCTCGGGGGCTTGCGCATGTTGAGCGTCCTGATCTTCTGGACGAACCGGACGACCTGGTTCGCCAGGTCCTCGTCGATGCCCGGCGTCTTGCAAAGGACGATCCGGATCTCCTGCTCGAGGGAGGGGTAGTTTATATAGAGGTACAGGCAGCGCCGCCTGAGCGCCTCGGACAGGTTCCGGTTGGCGTTGCTGGTCAGCACCACGAGGGGGCGTTGCGCGGCGGTCAGCGTGCCGAGTTCCGGGATGCTGACCTGGAAGTCGCTCAACACCTCGAGGAGAAAGCTCTCGAATTCATCGTCCGACCGATCGATCTCGTCTACGAGCAGGACGACGGGCTCCGGCGCGAGGATGGCTTCCAGCAGGGGCCGCGGAAGCAGGAAGTGCCGGGAGAAGAAAGCGCTGTCCTCCCGGTTCAGCGTCTCGACCGCGTTGCCGAGTGTTTCGGTCTGGTTCAGCAGTTCGCCGATGCGGTCCTTGAGCATCTGGGTGTACAGGAGCTGCTTGGTGTATTCCCATTCGTACAGCGCCTTGGATTCGTCCAGCCCCTCGTAGCACTGCAGGCGGATCAGGCGCCGGTCGAGCGCGCCGGAAAGCATTTTCGCGATCTCCGTCTTGCCCACGCCGGGCGGACCCTCTACCAGCAACGGCTTCTCGAGCCGTTCCATGAGGAAGACGGGCGTAGCCAGGTCCGGGCCGCAGATGTAGTCCTGTGCTTCGAAGCGCTGAA
>JAJECR010000096.1 GCA_022821935.1 Candidatus Latescibacterota bacterium | reverse complement strand
GCATGGGCGGGATTCAGGCCTACCGTTTCGAGCAGGTCGGTCACGCGGTCACCGGCTTCCGAGCGGGTGCTCAGGCCGTGCACGGTCAGAGGCTCCCTGAGCAGGGCGCCCACGGTCATGCGCGGGTTGAGCGAACCGTAGGGGTCCTGGAACACGATCTGCATCTGGCGTCGCAGCCGTCTCAGATCGCCTTTCTTCATGGAAAAGACCGCGTGAGGCCTCCGTTTTTCACCCGCTTCCAGCGCGGTATGGAAGGTCGCCGATCCCGCGGACGGATCGATCAGACGCAGTATCGCCCGTCCTATCGTGGTCTTGCCGCATCCACTTTCGCCCACCAGTCCCAGCGTCTCGCCTCGTTCCAGCGCCAGGTCGACGCCGTCGACGGCTTTGATCACGGACCGGTGCCTGCGCAGCAGTCCGCCTCCCACGGGGAAGTGTTTCTTCAGGCCCTGAACCTGTAACAACATTTCATTCGATGCAGTCATACGTCTCACTCCGTCAGACCGTCTCCGCCTGCATGACCTGTCGCCACTCGCTGCATCGGACCACGTGACGGTCTTCCACGTCAAGCAGCGCCTGCGGCCGGCCGCAGGTTTCCACGGCGAATTCGCATCGCGGCGCGAAGCGGCATCCCGGCGGGAAGCTCACCGGATCCGGCACCGTGCCTTCTATGGTAGAAAGGTCCTCCGTATCCGAACTCATGGTGGGAACGGATGCGAGCAGTCCACGGGTGTAGGGATGGCGGGGATTGCCGAAGAGCGTCTTCACATCGGCCTGTTCCACTACCTGGCCGGCGTACATGACCAGTACCTCGTGGGCCATTTCGGCCACGATGCCCAGGTCGTGGGTAATCAGCATCAGTCCCATGCCCAGTTCTTCCTGCAGCCGGCGCAGCACATCTAGAATCTGCGCCTGTATGGTCACATCGAGCGCAGTCGTTGGTTCGTCCGCGATCAGCAGCTTGGGATCGCACGAAATCGCCATGGCGATCATCGCACGCTGACGCATGCCTCCACTGAGTTCATGGGGATAGCTTCCGGCCCGTTCTTCCGGCAGCGGGATGTCCACTAGGTCCAGCAACTCGACGGCCCGTCGCCAGGCGTCCTTTCGGTCCGCGTTCCGGTGAAGTCGGATGGCCTCGGCGATCTGCTCGCCGACCGTGAACACCGGGTTCAGAGAGGTCATGGGTTCCTGGAAGATCATGGCGATGTCGTTGCCCCGGATGGCGCGGATCTGGCGGGGCGAAAGCAGCAGCAGGTTCCTGTCCTCGAAAAGGATCTCGCCTCCGGCTATACGGCCCGGAGGTTGAGGGACCAGTCCCAGTATGGAGTAGGCGGTCATGCTCTTGCCGCAGCCCGACTCTCCCACGATGCCCAACGTCTTGCCGGCTTCCAGCTCGAAACTGACGCCGTCGACCGCGCGCACCACGCCTCCCTCGGTGTCAAAGTAGGTCTTCAGGTCATTTACGCGCAGGATCGTGTTCACAAGTCGCCTCTCATGGATTTCCACTTCCCTCTCTGTTTCGTGTCCACGATGTAACTCATGCGCTGCCGCGCTGCCTGGGGTCGAGCGCGTCCCGCAGCCCGTCACCCAGCAGGTTGTACAGGGTTACCGTGATAAAGATAGCGAATCCGGGCACGATCACAAGCCACCATGCCGCGATGTTGCTCCGGGCCCCGGCCAGCAGCGATCCCCAGGTGATGACCTCGGCGGGCACCCCGATGCCCAGAAAACTCAAACCGGATTCGGCCAGGATGGCGCCGGCCACGCCGAATGCCGCGGGTATCAGGACGGGCGCGATGGCATTGGGCAGGATGTGCACCGCCATGATACGCAGGTTCGAACAGCCCAGGGCCCGGGCGGCCGCGATATAGTCGAAGGCCCGGACCTGGAGGAACTGGGACCGGGTCAGCCGGGCGATGCCCACCCATCCCGTGAACCCGATGATGATCATGATCCAGAACAGGCTCGGCGGGAAGAAGGCCGCCGCGGTGATGATCAGGAAAAAGGGAGGGATCGCGGCCCAGAGTTCGAATACGCGGGAAAGGATCAGGTCCGTCCACCCGCCCAGGTAACCGGCCAGCGCGCCGAGTCCCACGCCAATGAGCAGGGATATGCCCACCGAAACCAGCCCGATGGTCAGCGAATACCGCGTGCCGTGAATGAGTCCGGCCAGCACGTCGCGGCCAAGCCGGTCCGTACCGAAGAAGTGGGTGCCGCCCGGCCGCTCGTACCGGTCACCGAGCTGGATCTCGTCCGGCGCGTAAGGGATGGGCGGAAAGACCGCCTCGCTGGCATCGTACCGTTTGAAGTTCTTACGTGTACGCAACTCTTCCGGCCAGTCCATTAACCCGGTGTACACCCCGTACTGGCGAAAGGCCGGAAAGTAGGTTTCTCCTTCGTAGACCATGTAGTATGGCTTGTTGCCGGCGATCAGATCGGCGGTAAGCGCGAGGACGGCCATGGCCACGAGGACGTACAGGCTGTACAGCGCCGGACGGTTCTTGCGGAACTCCTTGCGCGTAAGCCGCCAGAAGCTCTCTCCGCCCTCGTTCATTACCGATTCGACCGGCGTACCGTTTACCGACGATTTTGTGTTTTCCGCGACCGGGTTCGATCCCAATGCCAATCTCCTAACCATGCAACTGATCGAAGGTGATCCTTGGATCGACCACCTTGAGCAGAATGTCCGCAACCAGGATGCCCAGGAGCGAAAGCAGGGAGCCGATAGTGAAAAGCGCCATGACCATGGGATAGTCCCGGGTCAGTACGGATTCGAACCCGAGCAATCCCATCCCGGGAATGGTGAAGATCGTTTCGACGAACACGGAACCCGCGATCAGCGCCGGCAGCAGTCCGGCGGAGGTGGTTACGATCGGGATCAGGGAGTTCCGGTACACGTGCCGCAGGACAACGACTTTTTCCGTCAAACCCTTGGCCCGGGCGGTCCGGACGTAATCCTGGCGCAGGTTCTCCAGCATGCTCGTCCGCATGAACCGGGATATGGTCGCGAAGCTGATGTAGGCGGAGGTCAGCACGGGAAGGAACATGTGATACATGTGGTCCGTGAGAATCCGCCAGGCGCTCCAGTCGCTGGAGGCTTCCAGCGATTGTATGCCCGAAGCCGGGAACCAGTAGAAGAACTCCCGGTTGCACAGGAAGATGATCAGCAGCATGCCTACCCAGAAGGAGGGCATGGACCAGAGGACGAAGGTTCCGGTCGTCAGCATCCTGTCTGTGAAGGTATTCTGCTTGACCGCGAGCCAGACCCCGAGCGGCAGTCCGACCAGGTAGGCGATGATGATCGCGATGATATTGATTTCGAGCGTGACGGGCAACCGTTCCATGATCCGGCCGATCACGGGCTGGTTGTCCTTGAAGGAACGGCCAAAATCCAGCGTAACGAATCGATAGCCTGACAGCCTGTAGAGTTCGATCCCCGCGCCCCGGTAACTATAGTTGCCCTCGGCGCTGAAGGTCCTGCCTTCCCAGAAAGAGGACTGTTCCAGTTCGCTCGCTTCCCGCGGCGCGTAATCGCGCACAAGGGCAAGGAACCGTTCCTTCTGGACCGCTCTGTCCAAACCGGTCAACGCCCGGCGTTCGGACGCCTCGAGCCGCTCCAGCAACCCGTCCGCCAGCAAAGCGCTTCGGTCGAAGGCGTTGATGGATTCGACTTTCAGGAACAGCGCCGTGACCCAATTGAAGTACTGCACATGGACCGGCCGGTCCAGGCCCAACTGTCTGCGCAGGTCCTCTCGGGTTTTCTCGATATCCTGCTGCCGGTCGGAAGCCAGCCCCTCGCCTCCGGCCACGCCGCCCAGGAACAGATCCACGGGATCGCCCGGGGCGAGGTGCATGATGAAAAAGGAGATCACCGTGATCCCTACGAGCGTGGGGACCATGAGCAGCGTACGTTGAAGGATGTAACCGAGCATAGGAGAACGTGGACTCCCGCCGGGTTCTGGTCGGAAACGCGGTGCTTACTGGTACATCTGGTCGGTGGGCTCAACCCACCACTCCTGCGTCACAGCGCCCGCGGGATACCAGTTGACGCCGTGATACCGCCGGCTGTACGCGCTGGCTACCCGTGATTTCCAGAGAAAGGTATAGGGCTGCTCCTCGTGGAGGATCTCCTGGAATCGGCGGTACATTTCGATCCGCCTGTCCATGTCGAATTCCTTCCGGTAGGCCGTTAGGATCGCATCCGACTCTTCGTTCCTGAAACTGATGAAATTGGATCCGTTCCCCTCGATCTGGGATGAGTGCCAGATCTGGTAGGAATCCGGTGGGAAGCGCAGGCCCGTTCCACCGGTCCAGCCGAGGGTGACGGCCGCGAAGTCCTTATTCTTCACCCTTTCCAGAAAGATGGACCAGTCCAGTTCCCGTACCTGGCAGTCGATGCCGAGGTC
>JAJECR010000396.1 GCA_022821935.1 Candidatus Latescibacterota bacterium | reverse complement strand
GATTTCCGGACGCGCGAGGCTTCCGGCTCGGGCGAGGTTTCCGGGCGCGCGCGATTTTCGGCTCGGGGGAAGATACCGGACGCGCGAGGCTTCCAGCCGCGCGAGGTTTTCGGCATCAGTACGCCTGGGCGTAGGCGACTTTTCGTTTGGAGGCGCCGCCGCAGTACGCGCAGGTGCCTTCTTCTGCTTCCCAGTGCATGGGGATACACCGGATCGTGTTCCGGGTTTCGTCTTTGACTGCGGTCTCGCAGGCGGGATCGCCGCACCAGTGCGCGTGGATGAACCCGCCGTCGCCATTCGCCGCAGCCATGAACGCGTCCCGTTCCTCGACCTTTCTGGACTGGTCTTCACGGAAGGCCAGGGCACGCTGGAACATATCCCGCTGCACAGTCTCCAGCAGGTCCCTGACATGCCCGCCTAGGGATGCGAGGGGCACAAAAGATTTTTCGCCCGTGTCCCTGCGCACGACCACGGCCTGGCCGGACGCGATGTCACGGGGACCGAGTTCCACGCGCAATGGCACGCCCTTCGTTTCCCACTCGGTGAACTTCCAGCCCAGGCCGAATTGCTCGCGGTCGTCGACCTTTACCCGGACGCCTTCCAGGGATGCGACCAGCTTGTCGACGGCTTCCCTGACGACGGGTTGTTCCTCGTCGGATTTCGCGATGGGAATGACGACGACCTGATGCGGCGCCAGACGCGGGGGCAGGACCAGGCCCTTGTCGTCTCCGTGGGCCATGATGATCGCGCCGACGGTACGGGTGCTCATCCCCCAACTCGTCTGGTACACGTACTCGCGCGATCCGTCCCGCGTCTGAAAATCGATGTTGAAAGCCCGGGAGAAGTTCTGGCCGAGGTTGTGGGAAGTGCCCATCTGAAGGGCCTTGCCGTCCTTCATCAAGCCTTCGATGGCGTAGGTCCGCAGCGCGCCGGGAAACTTTTCCGCGTCGGTTTTTGGGCCGTAAAGCACCGGGATCGCCATGTAGTCCTCCGCGAAAGTGCGGTACACGTCCAGGATGCGCAGCGTTTCCTCCTGCGCCTCCTCCGCCGTGGCATGGGCCGTGTGCCCCTCCTGCCAGAGGAATTCCGTGGTGCGCAGGAAGGCCCTGGGACGCAACTCCCACCGGAAGACGTTGGCCCACTGGTTGATGAGCAAAGGCAGGTCCCGATAGGATTGGATCCACTTGGCGTACATATCGGCGATGACGGTTTCCGACGTGGGCCGGACCATCAGGTTCTCTTCCAGCTTCTTTCCCCCGCCGTGCGTCACGACGGCGCACTCCGGGGAGAATCCCTCCACGTGTTCCGCCTCTTTCTGAAAGAAACTCTCGGGGATCAGCAGAGGGAAGTAGGCGTTCACGTGTCCGGTGGCCTTGAACATACGGTCCAGTTCGGCGACCATGTTCTCCCACAAGGTATAGCCGTAGGGCCTAATGACCATGCAACCGCGCGTCGGTGCGTTGTCGGCGAGTTCGGCCTTTGCGATCACTTCATTGTACCAGGCGGAGAAATCGTCCGCCTGCGACGTCAACCCTTTCGCCATGTTTTCCGCTCCAACTTCCTGTTCTATCGTCTCGTTCTTCTCGGATTCGCTGCACCGCGATCGGCACCGGACTCTTCAGTCATCAGCGATTCGCCGCCTTAAACCGGTTTGTCACAAACCGCCGGTGCGTGAACTATCCGGATTCCACCTTTTCATCAGAGGTAATGGCGAGGTAGAACCGTCCGATTTCCACGTCGAAAAGACCGCCTTCCCCGTCCTGCATTTCGTATTCGCCTTCCATCGTGCCCCACTCCGTATCGAGCGGGCAGAGGCTCTGGTATTCATGACTATCGCCGGGTTCGAGTTCCGGTTGCAGCCCCACGACGCCCGGCCCTCTCACTTCACTCCGTTTCCCGTCGGCGTTGATGATAATCCAGTGCCGGTTGATCAGTTTTACCCACCGTTCGCTGCCGTTGGTGATGACGATACGGTAGCCGAATACAAACTGGTCTTTTCCGGGATCGGAATGTTCGGGAAGGTAACTGGGGAACACCTGAACCCGGATGCCGTGGGTGATCGTGTCGGAATCCAGTGTAGTAGGCATGGCCAAGCTCCGTAGATACAACGCACAAAATCGAAGATGTACAAGATAAATGTACGGCGTCCTGTTGCCAAATAAAAACCTGATGTCAATCCGGATCCGAGGCGTCTTCCCGGGGCAAAAACACCTTGACAGCGGCGGGTCGCCGTTCTATGCTCTCCACGGTAAAAAACCGGCATTCAACTGGAAGGCAGCGGGATGGTTCAGAAGGGTCTTGAAGGCGTCGTAGCCGCGAACTCGGCCATTTGTTTCATCGATGGCCTGCAGGGCAGAATGCTTTACCGGGGCTATGACATTCACGACCTTGCCGCCTATTCCACTTTCGAAGAAACCGCCTACCTGCTTTGGCACGGCGCTCTGCCGGGGCCAGGCCAGCTGGCGGAACTCGGCGGACAGCTTCACGCCGGCGGGACGTTGCGTGACGAAGTCGTCGATTTGCTGCGGACGATTCCGCGCGACGCGGCGCCCATGGACGTGCTTCGATCAGCCGTATCCTGCCTGTCCGCGTACGACCCTGACGTGGCGGACCATTCCCGCGATGCGAACCTGCGCAAGGCCGTCCGGCTGACCGCCCAACTCGCTTCCGTTACCGCCGCGTGGCACAGGATCGTGAACCGGCAGGACGTGATCGATCCGAACCCCGGACTCGGTCACGCAGCCAACTTCCTGTACATGCTGGGCGGCGCGTTGCCGGACCCTGAGCACGCGAAGGCCTTTGACATCGCGCTGATCCTGCACGCAGACCACGAACTGAACGCGTCGACTTTTTCCGCCCGGGTGACCGCGGCCACGCTATCGGACATGCATTCGGCCGTCGTATCGGCCATCGGCACGCTCAAGGGACCGTTGCACGGCGGCGCCAACAAAGACGTGATGGACATGCTTCACGAAATCGGCGAGACAGGGAACGCCGAAGACTACGTCCGTGTAAAGCTCGCTGCCAGGGAGAAAATCCCCGGTTTCGGCCACCGGGTCTACAAGACGGAGGATCCCCGGGCGACGCACCTGCGCCGGTTTTCGGAGGAACTCGGCAGAAAATCAGGCGATCTGAAGTGGTTCGAAATGTCCCGCGTGATCGAGCAGGCCATGGCGGACCAGAAGAGCATCGCCTGCAACGTGGACTTCTATTCCGGCTCGGTCTACTCCGCCATGGGTATTCCAGCGGGGTTGTTTACACCGGTGTTCGCCTGCAGCCGCATTACCGGATGGACCGCCCATCTTCTGGAGCAGTACGCCGACAACCGGATCATCCGGCCGATGGGCGCGTATACCGGTCCGACAGAAGCAGTCTACGTACCCATGGACAGCCGTCCGGCGTAAACGCAGAACAGGGTAAGTGAAATGATATTGGGATTACGCACACTGGTATGCGCAGCCGTACTCGGCGCTTTCACCCAGTCGGCCTACGGCCAGTTCAATTTCAATCTCGGTGGCGAGGTGGCCCGACCCGCCTCGGGTCTTGCCGACCTGGTGCAAGAGGATTACGGGTACGGCGCCCATGCCGCGCTGACCTACTGGTTGAGCTATAGAACCCAACTCATCGGTTCGGGGGCTTATGTCACCTACGGCAGCGAGGCTTTTGAATCCCGATCGGAACTGGAAGACCTGGTCGACCAGGACCTGGATGACGTCGTCGACCGAATCGAAGGCAACTACTCCAGCATTCCCGTTACGCTGGGCCTGCGGTACTATCCCATGGAACGGC
>JAJECR010000218.1 GCA_022821935.1 Candidatus Latescibacterota bacterium | reverse complement strand
GGACTGGGAGAAGGTATTCGAATCCTTCGGGGAGCGCAGGAAAGAGAACACGGATGCCATCGCCGACATGGCGCTGGCGAATTACGTCGAGATGCGCGACCTGGTGAGCGACCCCGGGTTTCAGTTGCGGCAGAAGGTGGGGTTCCTGCTGGAACGGAAATTCCCCGACCTGTTCATCCCCCGGTATTCCATGGTGTCTTTCCACCGTTTCCCCTACAGCGAGGCCCTGCGCCGAGGCGAAATCCAGGACGGCATCCTGCGGGAGCTTTGCGCGTCCGTCTCCTCGGCGGACCAGGTCGACTGGAACAGGGCGGACCGCATGGTCAGGGAGCGGCTCGGTACCCACTGACTGAAGCGTGGCAGTACGCGACAGGAGGCCTTTGTGAGCGGCGCCCGCCGGCTTGACAGGCCAACCGGGCAGGTCTACATTGTATATTACCTTACGCCGCGCACAGGCCAGGCACGTCCACCTCCACCTCCACCTCTCCAATGGTTCTCTCCACAAGATGCATATATTAAACTACATCGGGGGCAAAATGCGCGAGCCCGAAGGCGGCGGCTACCTGGACAATGTCGATCCCGCCACGGCCGCCGTGACGAGCAGGATTCCAGACTCGGACGCCCGCGACGTGGAAGAAGCCGTGAACGCGGCGGAAGACGCCTTCCCCGCGTGGTCGTCGCTGTCCGTGCAGGATCGTTCCCGGCATCTCCTCCAAATCGCCGACCTGATCGAGGAAAGGCGGGAGGAACTGGCCCTGGCGGAATCGGACGATACGGGCAAGCCGGTGACGCTGGCGGAGACGGTGGACATCCCCCGCGCCGCAAGCAACTTCCGGTTCTATGCCACGGCCATCGAGCACTTCGCCAGCGAATCCCACGCCATGGGGAAAGCCGCCTTCAATTACACCCTGCGCGCACCCATCGGCATCGCCGGGTGCATTTCACCCTGGAACCTGCCCCTTTACCTGCTGACGTGGAAGATCGCGCCGGCGCTGGCCGCCGGTAACTGCGTGATCGGCAAGCCCTCGGAACTGACTCCCACGACCGCGTTCCTGCTTTCCGGGATCTGCATGGAGGCGGGGCTGCCAGCCGGCGTATTGAACATCGTGCACGGCTACGGGCACAGGGCGGGATCTGCGGTGGCGGACCATCCGCGTATCCCGGTCGTATCTTTCACCGGCGGGACGGAAACGGGCAGGAAGATCGCAGCCGCGGCGGCCCCGCACTTCAAGCGGGTATCCCTCGAACTGGGCGGAAAGAACCCGAACATCGTCTTCGCGGACTGTCCCTACGAGGATGCGCTGCAGACCGCCCTGCAGTCCTCGTTCTCCAACCAGGGCGAAATCTGCCTGTGCGGTCCCCGCATCTTCATCGAACGTCCCCTCTACGAGACCTTTCGCGACGATTTCGTCGAGCGGACCCGGCAACTGACCGTCGGCGACCCCCGGTCCGCCGGCAACCGGCTCGGAGCCGTCGTGTCGCAGGGCCACATGGACAAGATCCTGTCCTACATCGAACTGGCCAGGGATGAAGGCGGACGGATCCTCTGCGGGGGGCACAGGGTCAGGGAAAAGGGACGCTGCCGGGACGGATGGTTCGTGGCGCCCACGGTGATCGAAGGCCTTCCGCCGGACTGCCGGACCAACCAGGAAGAGATCTTCGGTCCCGTCGTATCGCTCCTGCCCTTCGATACCGAGGAAGAGGTTGTCACCCAGGCCAACGGCACGCCGTACGGTCTCGCAGCCATGCTGTGGACCGGCAACCTCGGCCGGGCCCATCGCGTCGCGGATCGGCTTCACGCCGGCATCATCTGGATCAACTGCTGGATGCTGCGGGACCTCCGCACGCCCTTTGGCGGCATGAAGCAATCGGGAGTGGGCCGCGAAGGGGGATTCGAAGCCCTGCGGTTCTTCACGGAACCCAAGAACGTGTGTATCAGGATGTAGCGGCCAGCCTGGACGGCAGCAGACAAATCGGAAAACGCACGCGCAGCACAATACGCACGCGCGACACAAAAACGCACCAACACGGAGACTGTCATTGCAGCAGCATTATGATTCGGACCGCGCACCCGAACCGGTGGGACCCTATCCCCACGCCCGCCGCGTGGGCAACCTGCTGTTCCTTTCAGGCATCGGTCCCCGCGCAAGGGGCCAGCGGTCCATTCCGGGCGTGACCTTGGGACCGGACGGCGAGATCGCGTCCTACGATATCGAGGAACAGTGTCACTCGGTCTTCCATAACGTCCGCTGCATCCTTGAAGACGCGGGCAGTGCCTGGGAGAACCTGGTGGACATCACCGTGTACCTCACCAACATGGAAAAGGACTTCGCGGCGTTCAACCGGGTCTACCGCGAGTATTTCAGGGAGAACCAGCCCTGCCGCACGACGGTCGGCGTTTCGCGGCTTCCCACCCGGATCGCCATCGAACTCAAATGCATCGCCACCATCTGAACAAGGAGGTCCGATCATGGCGGTAACGGCTCCATTCAACTTTAAGGCCTGGATAGACGATCACAGGCACCTGCTCAAACCTCCGGTCGGCAATCAGTGCGTATACACGGAGGCGGAGGACTTCATCGTCATGGTCGTCGGCGGTCCGAACGCCCGCAAGGAC
>JAJECR010000038.1 GCA_022821935.1 Candidatus Latescibacterota bacterium | reverse complement strand
TCGATCGCGCCTGATTCCCTGAGGTCCGAAAGTTGCGGCCGGCCGTCCCCGCCGCGGGTTTCCACGGCCCGGGAAAGCTGGGACAGGGCGACGATGGGGACATTCAGCTCCTTTGCGAGGGCCTTCAGGTTCCTGGAGATGGCGGAGATCTCCTGCTGCCTGTTCTCCGCGTCGTTCGGGCCCCGCATCAGCTGCATGTAATCGACGGCCAGCAGGCCGATGTCGTTGTGCTCTGACATGAGTCTTCGCGCCCGGGAACGCATTTCGGTGACCGACAACGCCGGCGTTTCGTCGATGTACACGGGTGCGGTGGCGAGAGCCCCCACCGCGATGCTCAGGTTCGACCAGGCGTCTCCCGGCAACCGGCCGGTACGCATCAGGTGGGAATCCACCCTCGCTTCGCTGCACAACATCCGTTGGGCAAGCTGGTGGCTGGTCATCTCGAGGCTGAACAGGCCGACGCCGACCTGGGCCTCCACCGCGACGTGGCGTATGACATTCAGGCAGAGGGCCGTCTTACCCATGGCCGGACGGGCCGCGATGATGACCAGGTCCCCCCGCTGAAAACCGGCGGTCATTTCGTCCAGCCGGGTAAATCCCGTGGGAACGCCGGTCACGGTGCTGTCCTGCTCATGCAGCTTTTCGATGTTCTCGAAGGTATCGTGCAGGATCGGATTGAGCTGGGTGAAACCGGAGCGGGCGTTACGCTGGGACAGGGAAAACACCATCTGCTCGGCCTCATCCAGCAGGTCCGCGGTGTTTTCCGATGATTCATACGCCCGGGAAGCGATCTGGGTGGCCACGTTGATCAGCTTGCGGCCCAGGGACTTCTCCAGCACGATCCGGGCGTGGTATTCCACGTTGGCCGCTGTCGAAATACTGTCCACCAACCCGGCCACGTAGAAGGATCCCCCCACGGAGGCCAGTTCCTGCCGCTTTTCCAGTTCTTCACTGAGCGTGATCAGGTCATTGGGTTCGTTCCGGTCGTACAGGGCGATGATGGCTTTGTAGATCTTGCGGTGCGCTTCACGGTAGAAGGCTGTTTCGTCGAGGATCTCGAGGACGATCGATATGGCGTCCTGTTCCAGCAGCATGGCCCCAAGAACAGCCGCCTCCGCTTCCACGGCCTGGGGCGGAAGTCGTTCTACTCCGTCGCTCTGGCTATTCATGGGCTCTTGCTCCCAAGTACTTTCGCATCAGACTGCACGATGCGGTCGTATTCTTTCCTTAACATCTGTACATCTTCCCAGGTCGGCCGCTTATAGGCCGGATTGCGCAGCAGGCCGGACGGGTGGTAGGTCACCAGGAGCTTCACACCGTGATAGTCGTGAAACCGGCCGCGCAGGCTCCGGATCGAGCCGTCCTTCCCGAGCAGGGCCTGGGCGGCGACGCGTCCGAGGGCACAGATCAGCCGGGGCCGGATGAGACGGATCTGTTCCTTCAGGATCGTGTCGCAGGCGTCGATCTCGTCGGGTTGCGGATCCCGGTTGTTCGGCGGGCGGCATTTCAGGATGTTGGTGATGTACACTTCGTCCCGGGTGAAATCGATGGCGTTGAGTATGCGGGTCAGCAGCTTGCCCGCCGCCCCCACGAAGGGCTGCCCCTGTTCGTCTTCCTGGGCTCCGGGCGCTTCGCCCACGAACATCACGTCGGCTTTTTCGTTGCCGGTACCGAATACGAAGTTCTTACGCCTGTGTCCGAGTGCGCAGGCCGTACACCGATGGTACTTTTCATAGAGGGCGGCGAGCGAATCGGCCTTGGCCTCCGGACGAGACCGGCGATCCCGTTCAGGCATCGGCAGCGACCCTTCCAGGCCGGCCGGCATGTAGAGCGTTTCCAGCCCCTGTTCCCCCTCCTGTTTCACGGCCTCGACGGTCTCGCGGATCAGGTCGGCCAGCAACGCCTGTCGGTTCATGCGGGGACGCCTTCCCGGTTTCTCAGCAGCGCGGCGACTTCGTCCATGATCCGGTCCGCCACGGCAGACTTGGCCTGCCTGGGCAGCATCTCCTCGCGGCCGTCGCGATGGATAAGGGTGACGATATTGGTATCCGTACCGAACCCGGCGCCTTCCATGGTGATATCATTGTATACCACCAGGTCCAGATCCTTCTCCGCCCGTTTTCTGCGCGCGAAATCGAGGCCGTCGTGGGTCTCGGCCGCAAAGCCGATCAGCACGGGCGGCCTGTCGGCGGCCACTTCCTTCAGGATATCCGTGGTCCGCGTCATTTCCAGCGTGAGGCGCTCCTCCGCCTTCTTCATCTTCTTCCCCTCAGGAGCGCCGGGTTGGTAATCCGCCACCGCCGCCGCCATGATCACGGCATCCTGCCCTTCGCGGTTCCGCAGGACGGCTTCACGCATTTCAACGGCCGACCGAACGCGTTCCACGGCGATCCCGTACGGGTCCTGGAGACTCGTCGGTCCCGTGACCAGCGTGACCGACGCGCCGCGACGCGCCGCGGCCCGCGCGACGGCGAAGCCCATCTTTCCGCTGGAGCGGTTCGTAACGCACCGGACCGGATCGATATCCTCTTCGGTGGGGCCCGCGCTCACGAGCACGTTACATCCGGCCAGGTCCGGGTCGGGATCGGCGAGGATGGCGATCGCTTCCACGATACCGTCCGGGGCCGCCAGCCTCCCTTCCCCCACTTCTCCGTTGGCCAGCACGCCGAATTCCGGCTCGATGACGTGAACGCCCCGGCTTCGGAGCGCTTCGAGATTCGCCTGGACGGCCTCGTTTCTCCACATGCGGAAATTCATGGCCGGCGCCAGGCAGCAGGGCGCTTCACAGGCGAGCATCAGGGTGGAGAGCAGGTCGTCCCCCAGGCCGTTCGCCATCTTGCCGATGATATTGGCCGTGGCGGGCGCGATGGCCACCGCATCGGCCCAGACCGCGAGATCGATGTGCTCTTCGCCGGACATGCCGGTTTCGGAGAACTGCTCCACGGCCACGGGATGCCCGGTCAGGGCGCTGAACGTCACGGCCCCTACGAAGGCGCCGGCTTCCCGCGTCATGACCACGCGGACGTCCGCTTTCTCCTGCACGAGACCGCGGACCACTTCCGCCGCCTTGTAGGCCGAAATGCTGCCAGTCACCCCGAGCACGATCCGGCGACCTTCCAACCTGGACATCGGGAACCCCTGTTTTTACTCTTCGGCCTCGTCGTTCCCGGCCGACTGGTAATCATAGTTCAGCTCGTCGCCGAGCAGTCGGTCCAGCGCGATGGTCGTCACCTTCTCGGCACGGTCTTCCTGCGTGCCCAGCATCTTGTTGTGAAGATTGATCCGCCGGGCTTCCAGGGCGGTAATCATTACGGCTTCGTAGATATTCTCGGCGACGTCTCTCATGCGTTCCTGGGATATGTACTGCGTTGGTCTTCTGGCGTTCATTGCGGCTCCCATCGACTGATGCGACGCCGTTCGGCGGCTATGATCCCCCGAATGGCGTCGACGGTTGACTGCTGCTCCCCCTCGTCATTGCCCACCCCGTAGTCGTAAGCGGGCAGGTACTTCATCTCGGCACGCGCCTTGCTCAGCCTTTTCTGTATCTGTTCATCGGTTTCCAGGCCCCGCTGTCTCAACCGCCTCGACAGGGTGTCCAGGGAGGGCGGCACAAGAAAGACGAGCACGGCTTCGGGGAATATGGCCTTGACGGCCCGTCCACCCTGAACATCGATGACCAGCAGGGCCACGCTCCCGGATCGAATGACCCGTTCGACAGTCTCCCGGGGCGTGCCGTACAGTACGCCGTCGTATACTTCCGCCCATTCGAGAAAGGCGCCCTGGCGAATCTTCTCCTTGAATTCGTCGGGACTGACAAAATGGTAATCCACGCCGTCCTGCTCGTTCGGCCGCTTCGTCCGGGTCGTCATGGATACCGACCTGACGATGGTCGAATCGCCGGCGGTGAGCAACTCGCCGACCGTGGTTTTCCCCGTGCCCGACGGCGCGGAAAGGACCAGGCAGAACCCCTTCGAAGCCGAAGGACAGGCGGTCGCGAAATCACTCAATATTCTGCACCTGTTCACGAACCTTCTCGAGCTCTTCCTTGGCCTGGATGACGGAATGACTGATCTCCGTGTCATTCCCCTTCGACCCGATGGTGTTGATCTCCCGGTTCATTTCCTGTACAAGGAAGTTCAGGCGTCTTCCAGGACTTGCCTCGGCCTCGAGCGCTTCCCTGAACGCATCGCAGTGCGCTCTCAGGCGGACGCATTCCTCGGTCACGTCGATGCGCTCCGCAAAAAGGGTGATCTCCATGGCCACCCGCTGCGGGTCGAGCTGGCGTTCGTCAAGCAGGTCGACGAGCCGGTTGTGCAGGCGTTCCCGGTATCCGGCCACCCGGTCCGGCGTCCTGCCCTCAATCGCGCCCAGCAGGACCAGTATGGCGTCGATCCTGGCGCGCAGGTCTGTTTCGAGGGCCTTCCCCTCGCTACTCTTCATGTCCTTGAAAGCGTCCAGCGCCTTCAACAGGGCGGCTTCCACACCCGTCCAACGCTCGGCCGGATCGACCTCTTCGTTCTCCGGCGTCACCAGGCCCGGATAGGCGGCGACCATATCGAGGGAAACATCGCCCGAAACGCCAAGTTGCTCCTTCAGATTCCTCAGCGCATCGCAGTACTTCTTCCCGGCCTCCACGTCAATCCGCAGCGCCTGAGCGCCCGGACCGCCATCGTCACACCGGACGGACACGGAAACATTGCCCCGCGTCACGTGTTCCTGCACATAGGCACGCAAACGGCCCTCAAGCGACCCCAGAGACTTGGGCAGCCTTACCGCTATGTCGCAGAACCGGCCGTTGACTGACCGCAGTTCGACGACGGTGCGGACGCCGGCACAGTCCGATTCCCCGGCGCCGTAGCCGGTCATGCTGCATATCATTCGAAGCCCCTGAATCCCCGTTTAGGCCCACATGTCAAGAACCTTGAAAGTACACGCTAAGCAACGATTTGTCAATAACATATTGGCGGTCGTCCGGAGGTGGTTTTCAGGCTTTTCGGCACGCCGAATCGAAGATTCAAGACGCTTGACGCACCGGTCCGGTTATATTATGAAAAGGTGGTACACGTGTGGCTTCGCGTCGCAGATCGCCTACGAACCCGGAACAGCCGGACAGGGGACAAGGACAGTACGTCATGGACGCCCTTGCGTTGCAGGCCGTGACAGATGAATGCAGGGACCTGGAGGGGGCCCGTATCGCGGCCGTCGACCAGTACGGGCCCATGGAAATAGGCCTCGTGCTCAAGACCGGCGGGGGCAGGCGGTGCCTGTCCCTCTCCGTGCAGCCGGGTTTCGCCCGGATGCATCTGTCGGATGCCGCGAAGAAGAGCGCGGCCTCGTCCGCCCTGCTCACCGTGCTGCGTGATCACCTCGTCCCCGGGAAGCTGGAGAAGGTCGAGGCGGCGCCTTTCGAACGGGTGGTGGACATACGCTGCCTGGGCGGGTCTTCGATGGAGCCCCGCGGCTACCGCCTGGTCGCCGAACTCATCGGAAACCGGGCCATCCTGGTCTTCTTTTCCGAACCGGACCGGGTTATCCTGGAAACCCTCAGGCGTATCCGCGGGAACGACAGGCCGCTGGTCCCGGGCGCGGCCTACTCGTTTCCGCCGCCATTGAAGAAAACGTTGCTGAGCGACGCGTCGCGCGAACTGCTGGAAGGGACGGGCGGATTGTCGACTCCGGAAGACCTGGCGCGGCACTTGACCGGCACGTTCGCGGGGCTTTCCAGGGAAATGGCCCGGGAAGTCCTGGCCCATGCGGGCCTGGCGGAGCCGGCGGACTTTGCCGGACAAGCCGGTTCGGACCCGGACGTCCGTATCAGCCGGCTCTGGCACAGCCTGCACGACCTGGTACGCCGCGTCCGGTCCAGGGACTGGGCGCCCTGCATCGGAAGATCGCCGGAAGGCCGGGCCCGGGTCCTTTCAGCGGTCCCGGTCCACTCCCTGCCGGAAGAACAGGTCGAACGCCACGAATCCATCAGCGCCGCCGTGGCGCGGTTCTACGAAGAGCGGACGGCCGAAGAAGAGACGAAGCAGCTCGAGAGCAGGGTTCGGCGCGCCTTGCGGGACGAGATTCGGCGCCTGGAGCGGCTGACGGAAAACCTGGCGCGCGACCTCGAACACATGGAACGGGAGGAGGAATACCGCAGGTACGGCGAATTGCTCACGTCTCACATGGGCCGGCTGAAATCGGGCCTGACGGAAGCCAGGGTCGAAGACTATTTCAGCGGAAGCCGGGAGGAAATCGCCATCCCGATAAAGCCGAACCTGTCCCCGTCGGAGAACGCGCGGTGGTACTTCCGCCAGGCGCGAAAGGCCAGAGACGGCCGGAAGGCGGTGGCGGACCGGATCGGCCGGGCGAGAAAACGCCTGGAAGCCGTTACGGGCATCCGCGATACGCTGGGGCCCGACGCGGACGAGAAATCGCTGGAGCAAGCCCACAGGGCCTGCGTCAAGCTGGACCTGGTCAAGGCGCCCCGCAAGGCCGAAGTCCTGAAACGGTCACGGAAAAAGACGAAAGAAGCCATTCACCCGAGGAGGTACCTGACCTCCAGCGGACACCTGCTGCTCGTGGGCCGGAACAGCCGGGAAAACGAAGCGCTCACCAAATCGGCGGCGCCGGACGACATCTGGCTCCACGCGCGGGACCTCGGCGGTTCCCACGTGATCCTGCGGCGGGAGGACAAGACGCAGATGCCGAGCCGGAAGACCCTTTATGAAGCGGCGTGCCTGACCGCGTACTTCAGCAAGGGCCGGGGCTCCACCACGGTGCCTGTGGACTACACCGAACGGCGGTACGTCCGGAAGATGAGGAACGGCGCGCCCGGGCAGGTCGTCTTCAGCCGGGAAAAGACGCTCTTCGTAGAGCCCAAACTGGCGCTCAGGCAGGCCGTCCCGCCGGACGCGACTGAAAACGGATGATCCGGTCCTTTCGCCTCGGCCGGCCGGACGCACACCCGTCAGGCTCGCCCCGGCCGGGACCACACCGTCAGCCCCGGTCCACAATCCTGCCTTCGGCATAGGATCCCAGCAGCCTGAAGTCGGCCGCGATCTCCCGCAGATGGTTGAGCGCCCGGCTGCAGAGCAGGCTTTCCGCGTACCCTTCGAAATCCAGGTAGAACAGGTATTCCCAGGGGGATCCGACCAGGGGCCGCGATTCGATCTTGTTGATGGAGATGTCCCGTAACGCGAACACGCTCATGGCCTTGAACAGCATGCCGGGTTCGTGGGGGACCGAGAAGACGATGGACGTCTTCAAACGCTCGCCGTCCGACGGTTCCGCTTCCCTGCCCAGGACCAGGAAGCGGGTATAGTTCTGGGCGTTGTCCTCGATCCCCTTCTCCAGGATCTCCAGGCCGTAGCGCTCCGCCGCCCGGGTGCTCGCGATCACGCCGACGTCCCGGGCCGCTCCTTCGCAGAGCATCTTGGCCGCGCCGCCGGTATCGTACACGGTTTCGGGTTTCAACGAAGGGTTCTCCCGGAAAAACCGCACGCACTGTTCCAGCGCCTTGGGATGGGACTGCACCCTGCGCAGTTCCTCCCGGCGGACGCCCGGTTTCGCCATCAGATTGTGGACGATGCGCAGGACGATTTCGCCGACGATCTGCAGGTCGTGCTCCTGCATCAGGTCATAATTGACGTGAATGCTGCCCGCCAGCGTGTTTTCGATAGGCAGCATACCGTAGTCGCAGCGGCCCTCCTCCACGGCGCGGAACACGTCGTCGAACCACCCGTGGGGTACGGGTTCCGCCGCGCCGCCGAAATATTCGAGCACCGCCATCTCGCTGAAGGCTCCCAGTTCGCCCTGGAAGCCGGTCCTGTACTGCTTCAATCGGTACTCCTTTCACCGGACGCCGAGGCCCGGCTTTCCTTTGCCTCCGTCAACATCCTCACCAGTTCCGTTTCGTTCCCCTGTTCGATCTGCTCCGCCAGGCCGTCCAGCAACCGCCTGGCTTCCTCGACGGCCCGCAGCAGAGGCCCCCTGTTGCTCAGGCAGATATCGGCCATCACGCGCACGTTGGACGCGGCCAGCCGGGTAGTGTCCCGGTAACCGGACGCGGCAAACTCCCCGGTCCGGCTTTCCTCTCGTGCCAGGTTTTCCGCGGCAAGCGCCAGCACGACGGACAGCAGGTAGGGAAGATGGCTGGTGACGGAGACGATCCGGTCGTGGCGTTCGGCGGAAATGACGACGGGTCGGGCGCCGATCCTGCGGACCAGGTCCGTGAGCAGTTCGACGGCCCCTTCATCCACCCCGGACGGCGGAACCAGGGCGAAAGTCGCCTCGCGCAACAACCCGTCATCCGCGTATTCGATGCCCGCGTGCTCGGTGCCCGCCATGGGATGGCCGCCGACGTACCGCCTAATGCCGGCCAGACCCGCTACGGCGGAGACGATGGCTTCCTTCGTGCTGCCCAGGTCGAAGAGGATCGTCTCCCGGCCGAGCAGCGGCGCCAGGCCGGGCAGCATCTCCAGGATGGACCGCACCGGCGCGGCAAGGACGACCAGGTCGGCCCCGGCCACGCCCTCGGCCGGATCGAGGTACCCCGCGTCGATTGCGCCGCGCTCCCGGGCCCGGTCCAGCGTGGCCCGGTCCAGATCGACGCCCGCGACCAGTTCCGCCGCACCCGCCTTCCGCACCGCCATGCCGAAGGACCCGCCCAGCATGCCCACGCCGATAATGGTGATACGCATAGCCGAACTCAGTCGATGGAACGATTCACGGCCGCCGCGACCGCCTGCAGTTCCGGGATCAGCGAGGTAAAGGCCTCGGGCGTCAGGGACTGGTCACCGTCCGACAGCGCGCGCTCGGGACTGGGATGCATCTCGATCATGAGCCCGTCCGCGCCGACCGCCACGGCCGCCCGCGACGCCGGTCCCACGAAATCCGCGTTGCCGGTCCCGTGGCTCGGGTCGATGAATACGGGCAGATGAGTGTATTTCTGCAACACGGGAACGGCGGAGATGTCGAGCGTATTCCGCGTCCACGTCTCAAAGGTCCGGATGCCCCGTTCGCACAGGACGACGTTGTGGTTCCCCGCCGCCAGAATGTATTCGGCCGCCAGCAGCATCTCCTCGAGCGTGGCGGACATCCCCCGCTTGAGCATGACGGGCCGGGTACTCTGTCCCACGGCATTCAGCAGCGGGTAGTTCTGCATGTTCCTCGCGCCGACCTGCAGCATGTCCACGTACTCCGACACCATGGGTTCCGTCTCCGGTTCCATCACCTCCGAAATGGTCGGCAGCCCGGTTTCCTCGCTGACGCGGGCCATGATCCGGAGGCCTTCCTCGCCGAGCCCCTGGAAACTGTAGGGGGAAGTCCTCGGCTTGAACGCGCCGCCCCGGATGATGTGGGCCCCCGCCGCCCGCGCGTGCTGCGCCGCGGTCAGAAACTGCTCGTAGGACTCCACGGAACAGGGACCGGCGATGATGGTGATGCCGTCGCCGCCGATGGTAACGTTGCCCACCTGAAACCTGGTCTTATGGGGCTGCACCTCCCGGCTCACCAGCTTGTAAGGCCGCTGGATACGCTGGACCCGGTCCACTCCGTCCAGAATTTCAAACTGTTCCGGCGAAAGACTCAGGGTATTTCCGATGACGCAGATGATGGTCACTTCGTCGCCCTGTATGTCCCGTGGCTTACAGCCGAAGGCCCGGATGGTATCCCGGACGTGCTCCTTTTGTTCTTCCGTAGCCTGCAGTTTCATTACAACGACCATTTCAGCCTCCCCCGGCGATGTCCGGCCGGAGCACGACGGCCCCGTCCAGGTACACATGCCGTATTTCACTCTGCGGTTTTTCCGTGTTTACGTGAACCAGCACCCGTATGCACCGGGGCAGTCCGTCAGGGACCTCCATCTCCTGCGTGCAGAACAGGGGAATAGTCGTCCATCCCATCTGGCGCACGCCCAGGGCGGGCGTCTCCGCGTCCAGATCCTTCGTCGCCGAAAAGATGACGCTGGCGATCTGCTCCAATTCGATGCGATTGACGTCGACGATCGCCGAAAGCAGTCGCCTGGAAGCCTCTCCAATGGCATCGGCGGAATTCAATTCAACGGTTATGGCGCCTCGAACGCCCCGGACCATGATTCCCTCCCGTCTATCCCCGCTCTCAGTGAAGCCACGTATTCGCCCACGGCCCGGACCATATCCGGCTCGCCGGCGTGTTCTTCCATTACGTTGACAATGGCGCTGCCCACGATGACCCCGTCGGCCAGCCGCGAGGCCTCATTCGCCTGTTCCGGCGACGATATGCCGAATCCCAGGCCAAGGGGCCGGTCCGTGTGGGACCGCACCTGCGCCATGAACTCGTCCACTCCGTCCGCCAGTTTTCCCCGGGCGCCCGTGACGCCGGTCAGGGACACGCAGTAGACGAATCCCGTGGTGTGGCGGTTCACCAGTTCGATCCGGGACACCGTGCTCGTGGGCGCCACCAGGAATACGACGGTGAGTCCATGCCGCCGGCATGCGCCGGACAGCTCGGCGCCTTCTTCCGGCGGGAGGTCGGGCACGATCAGCCCGTCCACGCCCGCGCGGGCGGCATCCCGGGAGAAATCCCCGATCCCGTACGCGAGCACCGGGTTGTAATAGGTCATCAGGACGATCGGTATACCGGACCGCTCCCGGATGGATCCGACCGTATCGACGATGTCCCGGAGAGTCGTATCCCCGTCCAGGGCCCGCAGCGCGGCGCGCTGAATCGTGGGGCCGTCCGCGATGGGGTCGGAGAAGGGCACGCCCAGCTCGACCAGGTCGGCGCCGCGGCGATCCAGTTCCAGGACCAGCGCGGCCGTCGTTTCCAGGTCCGGATCCCCCGCCATGATGTAGGGGACGAGCGCCTTCCGGCCCACGGACTTAAGCGACGCGAAGGTCTCCTCTATGCGGTTCATTCAGCCCTCCATTCGCGCCTGGTCCATGAACCCGTATACCTGCTGTACATCCTTGTCTCCTCGGCCCGACAGACCCAGGACAATAACCCGGTCGCGGCCCATTTCCGGGGCGATCCGGGCGACATGACCGATGGCGTGGGCACTTTCGAGGGCGGGTATGATGCCTTCGACCCTGGACAGCAGTTCGAAGGCCTCCAGTGCCTCGTCGTCGGTCACGCTGACGTACTCCGCCCGGCCGGAGTCCTTCAGGTAGCTGTGCTCGGGTCCCACCCCGGGATAGTCCAGTCCGGCGGAGATGGAATGGGCGACCTGGATCTGGCCGTTGGCGTCCTGTCCCGTATAGCTCATGGCGCCGTGCAACACGCCCGGCGTGCCCAGGCCAAGCGTCGCGGCGTGCAGGCCGGTATCGAGCCCGTGCCCCGCCCCTTCCACGCCGACCAGTCGAACGTCGTCGTCGAGGAAGGGATGAAAGAGCCCTATGGCGTTGCTGCCTCCCCCCACGCAGGCGACGAGCGCATCCGGCAGCCGCCCTTCTTTTTCGAGGATCTGCCCGCGCGTCTCGCGGCCGATGACCGACTGGAAATCGCGTACCATCATGGGGAAGGGGTGGGGGCCCGCCACCGATCCAATGATGTAATGGGTATGGCGCACATTGGTCGCCCAGTCGCGCAGGGCTTCGTTCAGCGCGTCCTTCAACGTGCGGCTTCCCGCGTCGACGCCAATGACCTGACTCCCCATCAGGCGCATGCGGAAAACGTTCAGGGCCTGGCGTTCCATGTCCTCCGTCCCCATGTAGACGTCGCATTCCAGGCCGAAACGGGCAGCCACGGTGGCCGTGGCCACGCCGTGCTGCCCGGCCCCTGTCTCGGCGATGACCCGGGGTTTCTCCATTCGGCGGGTCAGCAGGATCTGACCGATGGTGTTGTTGATCTTGTGAGCGCCCGTGTGGTTCAGGTCTTCCCGCTTGAGATAGATGCGGGCGCCGCCGAGGGCCTCCGTCAGCCGCTCTGCGTAGTACAGCGGGGACGGCCGGCCCACGTAGTCCCCCAGGTAATAGCGGAATTCATCCTCGAAGGCCGGATCCCGCTTAGCCGCTTCATACACCTCGAGGAGTTCGTCCAGGGCCGTCATCAGCGTTTCCGGGACGTAGCGGCCGCCGAAGACCCCGAAATGTCCTCTTTCGTCAGGCAACGCGGTGGCGGTCATCCCTCGCTCCTCTTCCCGATATGATCGGCCAGGGCCTCCAGGCCCAACAGGTAACTCCTGCTCCCATGACCGCAGATCTGCCCGAGGGCCACATCCTCGATGTAGGAATGGTGCCGGAAAGACTCCCGGGCGTAAATATCGGACATGTGTACTTCCACGACCGGCAGGCCCACGGCGACGATCGCGTCGCGCAGGGCGATGCTCGTGTGCGTGTACGCGCCGGGGTTGATCAGGATGCCGTCCTCCCGGCCGAGGGCCTGCTGGATCTCGTCCACCAGGACGCCTTCGTGATTGGACTGGCGTATGCGCAGCGCGACCCCCCGGTCGGCCGCGGCCGACTCGAGGGAAAGGTTGATGTCCTCGAGGGTATCGCTGCCGTAGACCTCGGGTTCCCGGACCCCCAGCATATTCAGATTCGGACCGTGCAGCACGAGTATTTTCACGATTCCATCCCGGTTTTCGCGCGGATGCGCCGCCGTTCATTTCCCCGTCGTCAGCACCGACCGGATATACTCGCCGGGCACATCGTCACGGAGGACCACTTCGCCGATCCGGTTCGGCAGGACGAAACGCAGGCGGCCCCCGACCGATTTCTTGTCGAGTTTCATGGTTTCGAGCGTCCCGGAGACGTCCAGTCCGTCGCACCGGACGGGCAACCCCACCCGCCCGATCAGGTCGGCCAGGCGCCGGACGCTCTCTGCGTCCAGCAAGCCCATTCGTTCCGCCACGCGGGCCGCGTAGACCATGCCGATCGCGACGGCTTCTCCGTGCAGCATACCGGTCCGCGTCTCGATGGCATGCCCCATGGTATGGCCGAAGTTGAGTATGGCCCGCCGTCCCTGCTCGCGCTCGTCGCCTGCGACGACATCGGCCTTGATCTCGCAGGACCGGGCCACCAGGTGCGCCAGCACGGCGTATTCGCGGCCGAGTATCTCGTCAAGGCGACCCTCAATATAGGCGAATAGACCGGCGTCTGCAATGACCCCATACTTGATC
>JAJECR010000151.1 GCA_022821935.1 Candidatus Latescibacterota bacterium | reverse complement strand
CGAGAACTGATCCACCACCGTCCGCAGTCTCGCCTGCACTTCCGCCTGGTTTTCTTCGGCTTCCTCGACCAGGGCGATCTTGACCCGCATGTAGGGGTCGGTGGACAGAAACCGGACGACCCGCGCCCGGACGATCCCCTCGACGAGAACGCGGATCAGGCCGTTGGGCAGTTTCACCACCTGCAGGATCCGGGCCACGATCCCCGTCCTGTGCACGTCCTCCTTCACGGGGGTTTCGATATCCGGGTTTCGCTGGGCGGTCAGGAAGAGCAGCCGGTCGTTGTTGACCCCGTGCTCCAGGGCCTTGATGGAAGCGTCCCTCGCTATGATGAGGGGGTATTCCATGTAGGGGAATACGACCACTTCCCGGAGGGGTATGAGGGGAAGCTTGTCGTCGAACGTAATGGGATCGTTGCGTTTCAGGGTAATCATGGGAAATCGCCGGGCTGCCGGTTCGCGGGATCGGTCCAGGCGGAACGCGGAATGGAGATCAGGCGCTTCGCCTGCTTTCCTTGCCTTGAACGTAGACGGGCGGCGCCCTTTCGATCACGGTCTCCTCCGTAACGACGACTTCCCTCAGGTCTTCCTGCGTCGGCGCGTTGAACATCACGTCCAGCATCACTTCCTCGAGGATGGACCGCAACGATCGCGCGCCCGTCTTCTTGTCCATCGCTTCGGTCACCACCGCCCGGAGCGATTCGTCCGTGAAGGTCAGCTTGACGTTTTCCATTTCGAGCAGCCGCTGGTACTGCTTTACGAGGGCGTTCTTCGGTTTGAGCAGGATTTCCATCAGCGCGTCGGTGTCCAGTTCGCCCAGCGTGGCGATCACGGGCAGCCTGCCGATGATTTCCGGTATGAGTCCGTATTGCAGCAGGTCGTCGGGTTCGACCCGGGCGAGGAGCTCACCCGTGTTGCGTCTTCCGGAGTTCCGGGACACGCCGCCGAATCCGATGGTCCCTTCCGCGGTCCTCCGTTCGATGATCTGGTCGAGATCGTCGAAGGCGCCGCCGCAGATGAACAGGATGTTCCGCGTATTGATCTGGACGAAGTTCTGTTCGGGGTGTTTCCGCCCGCCCTTCGGGGGCACGTTGGCGACGGTGCCTTCTAGCATCTTGAGCAGGGACTGCTGCACGCCTTCTCCCGACACGTCGCGGGTTATGGAGGGGTTGGCCGACTTGCGCGCCACCTTGTCGACCTCGTCGATATAGACGATGCCGCTTTCCGCTTTCGGCACGTCGTAATCCGCGGCCTGAAGCAGGCGGACCAGGACGCTCTCCACGTCTTCGCCCACGTATCCGGCTTCCGTGAGCACCGTGGCGTCCGCGATGCAGAATGGCACGTGCAGCATCTTCGCCAGGGTCTGGGCCAGCAGCGTCTTCCCCGTACCCGTGGGGCCGATCAGCAGGATGTTGCTTTTCTCCAGTTCCACTTCGTCCTGCGTGGCACCGTGCTGTATGCGCTTGTAATGGTTGTACACGGCGACGGACAGCACCTTCTTGGCCTGTTCCTGGCCGATGACGTATTCGTCCAGCGCTTCCTTGATCTCCGTGGGCAGGGGAAGGTGTTCGACGGTCGACAGGGTGCTGCGGCTCATCTCCTCCGCGAGGATCCCGTTGCACATCAGGATGCACTCGTTGCAGATATATACGTTCGGGCCCGTGATGAGGCGCTCCACCTCGTCGGCGTTTCTATTGCAAAAAGAGCAGCGCAGATCCCGCGGCGTCGATCGTTTCTTCATGATCCCGTCCTAAGCGGTTTTACCGTTCAACGATTCCGCGATGGCCCTGGAAGCGGCGGTTTCGACCACGTGGTCCACCAGGCCGTACTCGACGGCCTGTTCCGGCGACATCCAGAAGTCCCGGTCGGTATCCGCCTCGATTTTTTCCACGGTCTGGCCGGTGTGATGGGACATGATCTCGTTCATGGTCCGCTTCATGCGCAGCATTTCCTCGGCCTGGATCTCGATATCCTTGGCCGTGCCGGCCATGTGGGGGATGGAAGGCTGGTGAAGGAGCATGCGCGAATAGGGCAGGGCGTACCGCTTGCCGGATCCGCCCGCCGTGAGGAGAAAGGCGCCCATGCTGGCGGCCATCCCCAGGCAATAGGTCTCCACGTCGGGCTGAATGAACTGCATGGTGTCGTATATGGCGAGCCCGGCGGTAATGCTGCCGCCTGGACTGTTGATATACAGCTTGATGTCCTTTTCGGCGTCTTCATACTGGAGATTGAGCAGTTGGGCAATCACCAGGTTCGCGATGGTGTCGTCGATGGGCATGCCTATAAAGACGATGCGGTTCTTCAACAGCAGAGAGTAGATGTCGTAGGCCCGTTCTCCCCGACCCGTCTGTTCGATCACCATCGGCACTAACATGATGCGCTCCTTCTATCTACTCCGTTTGTATGTCGGCGTGCTGCACGAGAAATTCCACGACCTTCTCTTCCCTCAGGTCCGCTTCGATGCGTTCCAGCCGTCCGTTTTCCTGGAAAAGCCGCCGGACCTGTTCGACCGAAGCCTGTCCCCGTCCCGCGATGGCTTCCAGCCGCTCGTCCACTTCCTCCTGGTCCACCTCCATCCCTTCCTGCTCGCCGATGGCGTCCAGGACGAGATGGCGCATGATCTGGCTGGTGGCCACCGGCCGGTACTGCTGACGAAGGGCGTTTTCGTCGACTTCGTCCTGGTTCCGCGTGTTCCGGCGCGCGTCCGCCACCACCTGGTCGAGATAGGCCGTCATCATGGATTCGGGCACTTCGAAATCGTGGGCGTCCACGATCTGCGTGACCAGGTCCTTGCGCAGTTCCCAGTCCGGCTCCCGTTCCATTTCCTCCCTGATCGACTGTTTCAGCGCTTCCAGGTTCTCCATGCCGATGTCCACGGCGAAATCGTCATCCAGTTCCGGCAACTGCCGTTCCAGTACTTCCCGGACGCTCACAATAAAACAGGCGTCCTTCCCGGCCAGGTCTTCTTCGGGGTAATCGGACGGCAGGGTGGTTTTGACGGATCGGTCCTCGTCGGCGCTGACTCCGACCAGTTGCGTGTCGAAACCCTCTCCAAGGCGGCCTGATCCGATCTGGAAGAACTGGTTTTCCTCCTTGCGTCCGATGATCGGCACGCCGTTGTCATCGGCGTGTTGCACATCGGCCCGGATAAAATGATCCTGCTCCGCCTCTCCGTCGATCCGAACCACGGTGGCGTATCTTTCCCGCAGTCCTTCGAGCCGACCGGCTATATCGTCATCGGAAATGTCCACCACCCGCCGGGTCACCCGCAGTTCCTTGTACTGCTTCAACTCTATGGCTGGCTTGACTTCCACGCTGGCCCTCAGCTTCAGGTCCCGCCCTTCATCGTAGTCGATCTCCTCGATCACGGGGCGGCTGATGGGCTTGATCTCGGCGCTTTCGTGGGCGCTGTTCAGGTACTCCGGGATTTTCCTTTCGAGTACTTCCGCGCGGATTTCGTTGCCAAGCCGGGCCTTGAGCACACTGAGCGGAACCTTCCCCCGGCGGAACCCGGGAAGGCGCACCTCTCTACTGTAACGCGCGTAGGCGGCGTTCAGTTCGGATTGGATCGCATCGGAGGGGACTTCGATCTCCAGGACGCGTTTCCAGGGTTTGGGTTCGGACACGGTGTAGTTCAAGCCGATTCCTTTCTGCGCCGCGCTCCCTGAACAGGCTGGAGGGAAAACGGTTTTCCGCCAATTCGAATACGCCGTCTGTCGATCGACTGGCCGCCGTAATTAATCGTGTAAAGGGGTGAATGTCAACGGAAAAGCGCCTGGAATCCAGCGCCCTGTTTCCGAAGATCCCGGACGTGATGCGAGAGGGGGGAGTCGAACCCCCATGGGTTGCCCCACTGGATCCTAAATCCAGCGCGTATACCAGTTCCGCCACCCTCGCGCAGCCTGCTTACGTGCTCCCGGGAGGTGTACCTTCCGCTTCCCGCCGTCTTCACTCTTCCGGGCCGTTTCCGAGCAGCTTCCGGTATCTTTCTTCGTCTTCGAGTATCTCCAGGGACGCCCTGATATGCGGATCGTGTCTGGTGGCGAAGGCGTACCGTCCCGCCGTTCCCCAGAGCCTCGCACTGATTTCGGTCCCGATGCGGGCTATGAGCAATTCCCTGTGCCCCAGGTAT
>JAJECR010000179.1 GCA_022821935.1 Candidatus Latescibacterota bacterium | reverse complement strand
GTTCGTCGGCGTACCGCTGGGCCATCTCCCGGTCGTTGTCCGTCACGATATACACCGATGCACCCATGTGGGGTATGTCGGCGAGTGGGAAGCAGGTGGCGATCGATCCGCAGACGACCCCTGGCCTCGACTCGATTTCATGGAGGTAGTCGATCGCCTCCTTCATGGGCGGATGGGCCGTCACCTGGTTCATGCCCCAGGCCATTGGGATCTGGTGCAGCGCCATGGTGGGACGGAGGCCCTCCCGCAGGATCCGGACGAGCACGTCGGCGCACTCCCGCCCCCGGGGCGCCATGTCCACTTCGGGGTAGGACTCCCGGCCGATCAGCACGTCGGCCTTTTCGATCATCAGGGGGGTCACGTTGGAGTGAATGTCCAGCTGGCCGACGATGGGCAAATCCCCCACCAGTTCGCGCACGGCGGAGAGAATGTATCCCTCGCCGTCGTCGATTTCCTCGGCCACCATGGCGCCGTGCAGTTCGAGGAGCACCCCGTCAATGGGCCCCGCCTTTCGGAAACCGTCCAGCATCTCATCGAGGATTTCATCGAAAAGCGTGCGGGGTGTGGGACCGCTCGGATGGGGTTCGGCCACTATCGTGGGGATCAGTTCGAACCCGTGTACCTCGGCGCCTTCGATGAATCCGCCCGTGGGCTTGTTCGTGCCTCTGAATGCGGTGAGGATCTCGCCGCCGCGAAGACCGCCGTAACGTTCCTGGTAGTTCTTCCTGGTGGTTTCCACCGTCGTGAACGTACTCGTCTCGTGGGCGATGAGCCCGGTTACGACACGCATGGCGTTCCACTCCCTTTCAAGCCCGGTAAATACCGTAGACCAGGAGAAGCCAGCCGATGATGAAGGCCACGCCGCCCAGCGGGGTCACGGCGCCGAGCCACCGGACTCCCGTTAGACTCAACACGTACAGGCTGCCGGAGAAAAGCACTGTGCCCGCGATGAATGCCCATCCCGCGGCCGGTGAGACTGTTTCCGGCCAGCGCGAAACCGCCCAGGCGACGAAGAACAGGCCAAAGGCGTGATACATCTGGTACCGGACGGCGGTCTCGAAGACTTCCAGCATTTCGGGAGACAGCCGGTCCCTCAACCCGTGGGCGCCGAAGGCCCCGGCGACCACCCCTAGGAGCGCCGAGACGCCGCCTGTTACCGCAAAGAGTTTGTCCATAGTGCTCTGTTACTTTTGTAAGGTCACCCTCTGTAAGATCACCCCCGCGGCGCGGATCGGCGATTGATGGTTACCTTACCAGATCGGCGCCAGCCAGCCGCCGTCCACGGGCAGGGCCGTGCCGGTAATCCACTCGGCGTCGTCCGACGCGAAGAATACGCAGGCCCGGCCGATGTCCTTCGGCAGTCCAAGCCTGGGCAGGGGCGTCTTTTCGAGCGCTTCGGCGACCTGGTCCTCGGTCAGGTAGTCCTGGATGGGCGTTTCGATATAGCCCGGGCAGATCGTATTGGCCGTGATGCCGAGGGAAGCCAGTTCCACCGCGGTATCCCGGGTGAGATTGACGACACCAGCCTTGGCCGGGGCGTATGCCGGTCCGCCGCCGCCGTGGAACGCATGTACGGAAGCGATATTGATGACCCGCCCCGCGCGGGATTGCTTCAAATGAGGCACGGCCGCGCGCGTGGTCAGGAACAGGGCCCTCAGATTGACGCCCATGACACGGTCCCACGTCTCCACAGGAGTTGTCTGGCTGTCTCCCAGCTCGAATATGCCCGCGTTGTTGACTAGGATGTCCAGGCCGCCGAAGGTCTCTACCGTTCTTTCGACCAGGCGGTCGACGGCCGCTTCGTCCGACACGTCGGCCTGCACGAACATCCCTTCCGAGCCCAGCGCGTTCAGTGCGTCAACAGTAGGCGTCGTCACGTCCTGGTCGTGGTACTTGCCCGGCCTGGGCCGCTCGACGAGGTCGCAGACCGCGACGCGTGCCCCTTCCCTCGCCAGTTCGATGGATATACCGCGGCCTATACCGGAACTGCCGCCCGTGACGATAGCGACCCGATCTTTGAGTTTCAAGATGTCCTCTGCGTTTTCTTGGTAAGCGATCCGGAGTAGTCCTGGATTGATTATAACCAGATCGGGAAAACGAGGCAAGGCAAGTGTTTATGGCCTGTGTTCATAAATGGATTGCATTTTTCAAAACCGTCCATAGTTATATAGTTTCCCACGCCTGTCCAGTCCCATGTGTCCCTTATCATCGCAGGAGGAATCCATGAAGATCACGCACGCCGAAAGAACGGCCCTCAACGTGCCCTTCTACGCCCCGCACGTCGATCACGCCATGGCCCGGGCGAACACCCACAACGAGCGCGTCTGGGTCTACCGGCTGGAGACCGACAACGGGCTGGTCAGCATCACTGACGGACACAATCCCGCAGATACCGTCGGTTTGATCGGCAGGGATCCGTGGGCCATCATGTGGGACGACGATATCGGCTTCGGTCCCCAGATCGCCGTCTTCGACCTGTGCGGGAAAGACGCCGGCGTGCCCGTGCACGCCCTGCTGGGCAACAAGCTGCGGGACCGCTGCCCCTTATCGTGGTGGGACATCGACATGGCGCCCGAAGACTGGGTCAAGGAAGCGGAGGAATCTCTTCGCCGCGGTTACACGTCTTTCAAGATGAAGGCGCGGCCTTGGCGCGACATCATCGCCCAGATCGACGCGGTGAGCGAGGTCGTCCCGGCCGACTACCGGTTCGACGTGGACTTCAACGGGTTTCTGCTCACCCAGGCGAAGGCGGAACAGATACTGACGCAGCTCGATCAGCGGGTGAACGTGGGCATGTACGAAAGTCCCTTCTACCTGCGTAAAGACCTCAAGGGTGCGCAGATGCTCAGGGAACGCGTCCAGAAACCCATCGTGGAACACTTCGGGGACGACGTGTGGCAGACGGAGGTCAGCGACGGATTCGTGATCGGCGGCGGCGCCTCGGGGACCATGCGGCAGGGTATCATGGCGGCCGCGTTGAACAAGCCCTTCTGGCTCCAGATGGTAGGCGCCGGCCTGACCACGACTTTTGCCGCCCATATCGGTTCTGTACTGTCGCACGCCCAGCTTCCCTACATCACCTGCCACGAACTCTGGAAAACCGACCTGCTGACCGAACGCATCGAGGTCGTGGACGGGTACATGCCGGTGCCGGACAAGCCCGGTCTCGGCGTGGAAGTCGACGAGAAGGCCATCGAAGCCTATGCCGTGGAC
>JAJECR010000107.1 GCA_022821935.1 Candidatus Latescibacterota bacterium | reverse complement strand
CTATGAAAGACCGGCGGGAACCCCGAGGGTTCATGGCCGACCTGCAGAACCTGCGGCACTTCGCCGAGACCCAGGCCGACGTACACCCCCATCCGGGCACCATGCCCGTGAACAACTTCGTTGCTTTGACCCGTAGCACGGACAGTATACTGGAAGAGGGACTCGAGGCCACCTGGACCCGCCACCGCAAGGTAGCCCGGGTCGTGCGGGAAGGCGTACGGGCGATGGGACTTTCGGTCATGGCCGAGGAACGGGCCGCCTGCGTCAATATGACGGTCATCCTGTCGGAGGACCGGTTCAAGCCCGTCGCATTTTCCGATTTCATGAAGGCCGAGTACGGCATGCACGTCGGCCTGGGCCTGGGGGATTACGTGAACCGGTCGATACGCGTGGGCCACATGGCGCACAACGCCAACCTGGAGGCGGTGACGCCCTTTCTCGTCGGCCTGGAGCAATACCTGCGCCGCAAGGGATTCGACGTGGCGCGCGGCGCGTGCCTGGCCGGCCTGGACTGATCTTACGGGGACCAGCCCTCCACGGAGCGCCTCCCACCGAAACGGCTCATAACGGATCGGCCCCAACGAACCGACTTCAGGAGAAACCGATAATGATCTACGAAGAACGCATCTACAAAATCATGCCCGGCCGCGTGCCGGATATCCTGAACCGATTCACCAACCACGCCTTGCCCCTCTTCGAGAAACACGGCATGAAACTGGTCGGCTTCTGGCAGACGGTGGTGGGCCCGAGCAACCACGAAATCACCTACCTGCTGGCCTTCGAAGACGCGAACCACCGGGACCGGGCCTGGGCGGCGTTCATGGCCGATCCCGCCTGGATCAAGGCCAAGGCCGACAGCGAAGCAGACGGGGTGCTGGTGGCGGAGGTCGCAAACCGGATCCTCGCGCCGGTTCCCTTTTCTCCCCTGCAGTAGAACGACACCGACATGGCGAAACCACAGCGCTTGAAGAAGGAACTGCGGTTCTTCGAAGTTTACGCCGTCGCGACGGGCACGACGTTGAGCGCGGGATTCTTCCTTCTGCCCGGACTGGCCGCGATTGAAGTCGGTCCGTCTCTCGTACTCGCCTATCTCCTGGCGACCCTCCCCCTCATTCCGGCCATGCTGTGCATCGTGGAACTCGCAACGGCTATGCCGCGCGCGGGCGGCGTGTACTACTTCGTCGACCGGTCCCTGGGACCGTACGCCGGATTGATCACGGGAATAGGGACGTGGCTGGCGCTTATCCTCAAAGTCACCTTCGCCCTTGTGGGTATGGGCGCGTATATCGCCCTTTTCTTCCCTGGGCTACCGCAGAAACCCGTGGCCCTGGCGCTGGCGGCGGGACTCGGCGCGGTGAACTATTTCGGCGTGCGGAAGAGCGGCCGCCTGCAGATCTACCTGGTGATGAGCCTGCTCCTCCTCCTGGCGGGTTTCATCGGCGGCGGCGTGCCCGAACTGTCCCCCGCGGCCTTCGAGGGGCTTTTCGACGTCGAGTTTACCACACTCATGGGGACGGCCGGACTGGTCTACATCAGCTACGTGGGTGTGACCAAGGTCGCGAGTCTGTCGGAAGAAATCGAAAAGCCGGAAAAGACCCTTCCCAGGGGTGTGTTCTTGGCCCTGGCCACCGCCGTCGCCGTATACGGTCTCGGCACGGCGGTGATGGTGGGCGTCATACCGATCGAACGCCTTGCGGGCGACCTTACCCCGGCGGCGACGGCGGCCGGAATCCTCTACGGCTGGTGGGGAAGCGTGCTCCTCTCGGTGGCGGCCATTCTCGCCTTCGTCTCCGTTGCGAACGCGGGCATCATGAGCGCTTCCCGTTATCCGCTGGCGATGAGCCGGGACCACCTGCTGCCCGTCGCAATCAGCCACATAACATCCCAGGGCGTGCCCATCGTTTCGCTGCTGGTCACCGTGGGAAGCATCCTCGCCATCCTGGTGGTATTGGACCCCGTGGGCATCGCCAAGCTGGCGAGCGCATTTCAACTGGTCGTATTCGCCGTCGTGTGCCTCGCGGTGGTCGTCATGCGCGAAAGCAGGATCATCGAGTACGACCCGGGCTACCGCTCGCCCTGGTACCCCTGGATGCAGATTTCAGGTATGGTCCTGCCCTTCTTCGTGATCTGGCAGATGGGTTGGGCCTCCATTTTGTTCATTGCAGGATTTATAATCGCCGGGACCCTGTGGTATATCTACTACGCACGATACAGGGCCGACCGCAACGGTGCGATCTACCACATCTTCGAGCGTCTCGGCCGGTTGCGGCACCAGGGGCTGGACCAGGAACTGCGCGGGATCCTGAAGGAGAAGGGGCTACGGGACGAAGATCCCTTCGAGGAGGTCCTCGCGCGATCCCAGGTAATCGACCTGGAAGAAGAAATCAGTTTCGACCGACTGATCCGCATGTCGGCCGAACGGCTTTCGCCTCGCCTGGAAATGCCAGTCGACGACATCATCGACGAACTGCTCAAGGGAAGTCGGATGGGCGCTACGCCCGTGGCGGGAAACGTGGCGCTGCCCCACTTCCGCGTACCCGGCCTGGCCCATTCCGAACTGGTGCTGATCCGCGGATTCGGGGGCATCCACGTATCATACCGGGATCCGGTGACCGAGTCCTGGGAAGAGATCGTGGTACATGCCGTCTTCGTCCTGGCGAGCCCCGCCGAGAACCCGGCGATTCACCTGCGGATTCTCGCCCGGATTGCGGATCGGGCAGACAGTGACAACTTCAACCTGATCTGGGACGCCGCCGTGGACGAGCACGCCCTGCGGGACATCTTCCTTCGGCACGACCGGTACCTCGTCGTGCCGATACTCCAGGATTCTCCCGCGGCCGAAATGATCGGCAGGAGGCTGTCGGAACTGGACTTCCCCGACGGCTGCCGGATCATGTGGATCCGGCACTTCGACGAGGTCGTGGTGCCCCAGGGCGATACGGTGATCCAGCGGGGAGATCTGCTGACCGTGATCGGCGAACCCGCGGCGCTGGCCGCACTCAGGCGCCGGTATCACGATTAGGGCACGTAGGGCGATCCCGTCCTCCGCAGCTCCTTCGTCACTGCCATCTGGCAGGTCACGTATGCGTCCTTGTCGGCGTTGCCCCGGCGGTTCAGCAGGCCGGCGGAGTAGCCCGGACGGGCGTCGGCGGCGGTGCCGACGATGAGATTGGCGTATTCCACCGTGGTGTCGTACCGGTCCGCGATCAGAGCGTTCATTTCACTCCAGGCGATCTTGACGGCCTCTTCCCAGTTGTACCCCTGCCCACTGGTCAGATACTCCTCCTGCGACTCCACGATCCGGGTCTTCTCCACCACCGGTGCGCTGCACGGAAACCCGGGCGACTTGTCCACCCGCATCGTGATGGTCGAATCGATCTCCACGCCCGTTCCCGTCAGCTCGCCGTCCCCCATCCGCGCGTGCACGTCGCCCAGGGTCAGCAGTCCCCCCGGCTTCTGCGCCTTGATGTGCACCGTGCTCCCCGGTTGAATCGCGTTGAAATCCATGTTGCCGCCCGTGTCGATCTGGTGGAGGGCCACCGATTCGAGCATGACGACGCCGATCATGGGCCGGACCGGGACCACGAAATCGGGCGGGAAATGGACGAGACCGTCCCGCACCGGCGCGATCAGGCGCAGGCTGCCCCAGTGGGGGCCGCCGTTCCGGTAGAAGCCGTAGGCGCCGACTTCCATGTCGATGATTTCCACGGACACCCAGTCTCCGGCCTCGATCCCTTCGATATGGAAGGGACCGCACGGACGCGAGTGGCGATAGGGATCCACGTCCATGACCGCTCCGGCCCGCAGGTCCTTCTTGGCGAGATAGTCCTGGTCGTGGCCGCCGTAGGTCTCCACCTGGACCGTCTCTCCAAGCTCGAGCACGCCCCGGATCTCACGGTAAGCCGGGTCGTCCGGGCCGGACAGGTAGGGGGTTCGGGTAAATCGGCGCATCGGGTTGCTCCTCCCTGCTGGGCGATCGAGTTAAGTGAATCGCGCGTAAAAAACCGCGCGTTGTAGTTGTATTTTGTTGCCAGCGATGTGTTTTTTGTCACCTTGCGGCATCCGTACATTATATTCTGGATTGTATTCGTTCCATGGGCGCCGTACAAGCCCTAAAAACAGACCCTGAAGCCCACCCAACCAGCGACCCATTGCGGAGTACAGCCCATGCGATTGACGAAAGAACAACTGGCGTTCATGGATACCTTCGGCTTCCTTGGTTTTCCGGGATTGTTAAAGGACCGGAACGACGAGATCACAGACGCCTTCGAGACCGTGTGGGTCGAGCGCGGCGGCGGGCACGACGGCAAGCCCCACGACGGTACGGCGCGATCCTGCATCGTGCCCTTCATCGATCAGCATCCGGTGCTTTCCTCGCTCATCGACGATCCCCGTGTCAATGGCATCTTCAGCAGCCTGCTGGGTGATGATTTCGTGTACCTGGGCAGCGACGGCAATTTCTATGTCAGCGATACGAACTGGCATTCCGACACGGACTGGTCGGGCAAGATGCGCGGAGCCCCGCCCCGAATCTACTTCAAGATGGCCTTCTATCTCGATCCCCTGACGCGGGAATCGGGCGCGCTGCGCGTGATCCCCGGCAGTCACCGGTGGGGCGACGATTACGCCGAATCGCTCGAATCCCAGATCAGGAAGTCGGGGGAAAACTGGGGCATCGAAGGCTGGGAGGTGCCCGCCGTGGCGCTCGAGACGCAGCCGGGCGACATCGTCGTGTTCAACCAGAACACCAAGCACAGCGCCTGGGGCGGGGGAGACCGGCGCCGGATGTTCACGATCAACTGCACGGCCCGCTTCGACGAGAAGGACATGCAGCTACTGAAGAACGAGATCGCCGCGGGCGCCCGGTTCTGGCTCGACAGCGTCTACGGCGAGGCCATGCTGGAGACGGCCGGTCCGGCGCGCATGAAGCACCTGGAGCAGCCCCTAGCGCACCAGGACCACCTGGCGGAGGAGGTCCGCAAGGCCAGGGCGCGCATGGCGGAGCCGTCGCGGGGATAGCTGCGCGGTCGGGCGCGGTATGCTTAACGCCAGTCCTGCTGGCCGCGGACTTCCCGCAGGAACCGCCGGGCGTTGCCGGAGAAGTGATCTTCGATCTCCTGTGACGTCAGACCCAGCATGTCCGCCACCTGTTTTTCCTGCCGCAGCTGCTCGTAGATGACGAGCGTCGCCCGGGAATCGCAGTGGGGCGTCGTCTCCGTCGTACCCTCGTAGTAAGTCCACGCCCGACCGTAAGTGACGTACTTGCCCCGGGCGCAGCCCGCCACCACGTTGTCCGAACCGAACATGACGCGCGAGCGGTCTTCGTGCTTCATCAGCAGGTACTGGGTATAGAGGTCATTCACGGCCGACGTGTCGTACCAGATGTTGGGCAGGTCCGTGAGGAAGTGGATGGCCCGTTCCATCATGAAGCAGTTGAACGCCCGGGCGCAGTGGGCGAGGATCCACTGGGCGCGGGGATATTGCTTCGTATAGTAGGCCAGGTCTTTCTGGTTGTCCGCGTCGGCCGGCCCTTCGGGTTTGGACATGTGCATGGTGATGGCGAGCCCGAGATCGTGGGCCACCTCGATGAAGGACTCGGGCAGGAAATCCTGAATCCGGCAGTGGGTGGGATCCGGGGCGAAGGTCCGGTAGGGTTTGAGGCCCAGGAAGCCGTGTCTCTTCACCTGCCCGGCCACGTAGTCGGGGCTCATGTCGGGTGTGACCATCATGTTGATGCCCGATTCGGGGTCCTGCTTCATCTCCTCGGCCATCCAGTCGTTATGGCCTTCCGTGTCGATCCCCCCGGGGATCGGCGTGCCGAGGACCAGGTAGTGCATTTTGCGGCCCGGATACAGCTGCTCCGCCCAGGCCAGGTGGTCCTGGTAATCGATCTCCAGCCGGAGTCCCGTGGGGTCTGCGGGAAGCTTGCCCCGGTGCCGTTCGGACCACATGTGGACGTGCATGTCGTAGACGGTTTCCGGCACGTAGTCGGCCAGTTCCTCGTCCCAAATCCCCCGGTCGAAATCCTGGTATTCAATCTTGCTCATGGTCGCTCCTCGCGATGATGAATTGATACGCTTGTGCCGTAACCGCCCAGGCCGTTCAACACCGGCCGCGTGATGCCGGAAACTGCGGCGTAATGTCGTGTGAGACCGGTTCAGTGTACCCACATCGAAGGTCCATTGCAAGGCCAAAAGAAACTTTGACTTTCCGCCGTTTTCGCCGCTTATTTTACACGATATCACAAATCTGATCGCCATCGAATACGGAGGCAGTCATGGCTGAAGCACAAGACATGAACCGGCGCAGTTTCCTGCGCAACACCGTGCTGGGCGGCGCGGGCGCGACGCTGTTGGGCACGCAGGTCTGGGAAGCGGCGGCCCAGATGGTCAACGGGGCCGGGACGATGCCGGTGAACGGAGTCGGACTCGACGATCCGCTGCTGGTGCAGCTGAGCATCAACGAGAACCCGCTGGGCGCTTCGCACCGGGCCATCGAGGCCGTGGCCGGCAAGATGTTCGGCATGAACCGCTATACCATGCATTTCGAGTTGGAGGAAGCCCTTGCGGCCCATCACGGCGTCGACCCCGAGACGGTCTTCACAGGCGTCGGGTCTTCGGAAATCCTGTTGACGGCGACGCTGGCCGCTTTCTGGGACCGGCCGGGAAACGCGGTCACCGCTTTTCCATCCTACCGGTCCATCCCGAGGACCGCCGAGGAACTCGGACAGGCCGTCAAGCGGGTTCCGCTGACCGGGGACTGGCAGATGGATCTGCCGGCCATGCTGGCGGCGGTGGACGAAAACACGCGGATCGTCAGCATCTGCAATCCAAACAATCCAACGGGCCAGATCCTCGACGCCGCCGAACTGGAGCGGACGATCCGGGCGATGCCGGAGGACGTCATCGTCTGCGTCGACGAAGCGTACATACAGTTCGTGGACGATCCCGAATATGCGTCCATGATCCCCCTGACGAAGGAAGTCGAGAACCTCCTTATATCCAGGACCTTCTCGAAGGCCTATGGACTCGGCGGCATGCGCGTCGGCTACGGCGTCGCCCACCCCGCCCTTCTGGAACGCATGCAGCGCTTCAGCATCGGCCTGCTCAACAAGAACACGTTGTCGACCGTGGCCGCGCTGGCGGCGTTGGGGGACCAGGAACACGTGCGCCGCACCGTGGAGATCACTCGCCAGGGGAAGGCCTTTCTCTATGAAGAACTGGAAGCTATGGGATACAGCCCCATACGCACGCAGACGATCTTCGTCACGGTCGAGGTCGGCCCCAACGTGAATACGCTGATAGATCGCCTCTGGGAGAAGAAGGTCTACGTCCGGCAGGCCTTCGACATGGAAGGCTTCATGCGCATATCCGTCGGCCTGCCCCGAGAGAACGAGGCCTTCATCTCCGCCTTCAAGCGGGAGCGGAGCGCGCTATAAGCACAGTGCGCAGGCGCATGTCGCGCTGTAGTCGATTGGACATGCTGGCAGGACAACCAGTGCGCGTTTCGGCGTGACACAGAAAGGTCACTCTATCTGATGCAATACCCCAATCCGCTGAAACAGCGCATACGCGACGGCGAACTGCTGCTGGGCACGGTGCTGCCCGCCCCCACCTCGTTCATGGCATCCCAGGTGTGCAATTCAGACATCGATTTTCTCTGGATCGATGCGGAACATTCCTCCATATGGATCGAGGGGCTGGACATGGTGCCGGTGATCGCGCGCCGGAACGACGTGGCACCCATGATCCGCATCGCCTGGAACGACCCTGCCCTCATCAAGAAGGCCTACGATATCGGTTCCGTGGCCGTCATGATTCCTCAGGTAAACACCGCCGAAGAAGCGGAGCGCGCCGTAAGGTATGCCAGGTACGCGCCGGAGGGAAACCGGGGCATCTCGCCCTACTGGGCCATGATGGCGGGCCTCGATTTCAACCACGTGGTCAGGACCGCCAATGACGAGACCGTCCTCGTGCTCCAGATCGAGAGCCTGGAAGCCTACGAGAACCTCGACGAGATCATGCAGGTCGAAGGCATCGACGTGCTCTTCGTCGGTCCCACGGACCTGTCCGCCACCCTGGGCGTGATTACCCAGACGGAATCGAAGGAAGTGCAGACGATAATGCGTGATATTCCGAAGCGCCTGGAGGGCACGGGGATCATGGCCGGCACGACGCTGGCCGGCATGGAGGAGATCCAGGAGAAAATCGACTGGGGCTACCGGTACATCAACGTCGGAACGCCTATGGGGTACGGCATGGAGGTGCTGCGAGAGCACCTGGATACGTTGCGGAATGGAAATGCGGGATGAGCGGATTGACGCAGTTGTTAAAAACAATAGGTTCGTCACGCGCGAGTATTAAGAGCAGGTATAGACAGGTATAGACAGGCAGGATTGACCGAAATGATCAGCGATGAACAGGTCCGTACTTTCCACCGGAACGGATGGCTCGTGGTCGAAGGGGTGTTCGCGCCGGAAGAAGTGGACGAGGTCGCCCGGCTGGCCCTTGAAACAGCGGATGCCATGGACGTGAAGGAATCCATGGAGGGCTATCTGCTGGACCGTTCCGAGTCGGGCGAGACCGCACCGCGCAAGATCGACAGTCCCTATCTGCGTCAC
>JAJECR010000173.1 GCA_022821935.1 Candidatus Latescibacterota bacterium | reverse complement strand
GGTCCAGTTGATGCTGAAGGGGCCGCCCGCCACGAGGTTCGTGACGTCCAGCAGGAACCACAGGACGACCAGGCCCCAGGTAACGGCCAGGGGCAGGCGGATGAGCGACAGCGACATGGACGGCCCCGTGCTGCTAGCTGGTCTTGCCCAGAGCTTCTTTCAGCACGTTGAGGAAGACTTCCGTTTCCCGCTCGTCGCCGGAGGATACGCGGATCCACGTGGGCATCTGCTGCCTGCGCCGGTTCGTCACCATGACGCCCTTCTGGAACATCTCCCGCATGATGTTCATGGAGGGCTTGCCCAGGTCGACCATCATGAAATTGCTTTCGGACGGGATATACTCCAGTCCCATCTTCGTGAATTCGTCTTCCAGGCGGTCCCGGAAATGCTGGACGACCGCCCTGGAACGGTTGTAGTGGTTCCGGTCCTTGAGGGACGCTTCGCCCGCGGCCATGGCCAGGGCGTTGGCACGGCCCGTGCTGTAGAACCGGAGCTTCTCCTGGACGGCCTGGCTGCAGATCCCGTATCCGAGCCGCATGGCGGGCATGCCGAAGACCTTGGAAAAGGTCCGGGTGACGATCACGTTGTCGTGACGGGTGGCCAGCGACACCGCGGTCTTGTATTCCGGATCCCTGACGAAGTGAATGTAGGCCTCGTCGATGACCACGAGCACGTTCTCAGGCACGGCGGCGACGAACTTCTCCTGCTCTTCGAAGGAGAGCAACGTGCCGGTCGGGTTGTTCGGATTGGTGATGACCACCACGGAAGTCTTCGGCGTGATCGCCCCAAGCATGGCGTCCAGGTCGTGCTTATAGTCCTTTACGGGCACTCGGACGATATTGACGTCGAGACCCGCCTCCTGGTAGTTCTCGGCTTCACCCGAAACGTCGCCGTACCCCATGTCCGCCTCGATGACCTCGGTGCCGCCCTTGCTCAAATAGGCGAGGGAGATCTGCGAAAGAAGTGCTCCGGATCCCGCCGTAATGAAGAAGGGCGTCCGACGCCTGAAGCGGAATCCTCCGCCCATGCGACCCGTACCGCCAGACCTGGACGGCGGCGGGGGCGGCAGCTCGATGCCGTCGAATTCGGCCAGGGCGCCGAAGATGTCGCCGCCGCCGAAGGAATACCGGTTGATCTTGAACATGTTCTCGGCGATGGCCTGCAGCGCCCGCGGGGACGGTCCGATCGGGTTTTCATTCAACGCCATGCGAACGAGACCCGGTTCGACGCCGATCCCGTGGATGTCCTTGGCGGTAAGGCCGCCTGACGCCATGGTCTGCGCGAGGGCAAGGCGGTCGGCCAGCGTAAGCGCGGCGCCGGCCGCCAGCGCGCCCGTGAGAAACCGTCGGCGGGAGAGGCCGGTATCGACTGTCTCTTTCATACTATACGACATGAATGTGCTCCCTGGGATGTATGGACGCGACCGCTATGAATCGGCCGCAGCAGTCGAAATCGGACGCCCCGCACGCATGACGATCCGTTTCGAAGTGTTGACGAATATACCCGAATCTGAACTGCAAGACAACCCTAATCGCCTGCCGATTCAGAATATCGACCAGATCAGATCGTGTATACAATTGGGATACATTCAACCGGTCGGCTTCCTTCTAACATTATGCCGCGTACCGGACATTTACCGACTATTCGATACCTGCCGGATCGGGTTGAAAACGTGGGAATCTATCCAGTCCGGCGCACGCCGAACCCCTTCGATAATGCTTGACACACTTTTACGCCGATCATACTATGCGTTGTTCAGGAACCAACATCGTTTAACTGGATCGTTACCAGCGTATTATGGCAATGCCCGGCCCGGAGCGCAGGGAACCGGATGGGACCAGTACACTGGAGGGCATCAACCCATGCGGACCAGATACATCCTGTTGTGTGCCAGTACAATCGCCGTGCTCTTCAACGTCGCCCCCGCGGCGGGCCAGGAAGATGACCGTTTCTCCTGGGGCGGCATGATCAGATCGCGGCTGCAGGGCGACTACCAGGACGGCAGCAGGGCGGTCAACCGCTTCATGTACGGGGCCTTCCTGAATGCTACGCTGCGCGTGACCGACCGCATTGACGTGACCGGCAAGGTCATGACGGGCAATCCCAAGGCCATCACCGTTGCCGACTGGATGAGTTACGGCGACCTGTTTGTACGCGAGAACCCCCATATCTCCTGGATGTACGCGCGCATCAGGCCCAGTCCCTCGCTCACCCTGACCGCGGGCAAGTTTCCCCTGCCCTTCTTCCGTCCGACCCAGGTCGTCCTGGACAGCGATCTTTCGCCGGAGGGACTGGCACAGCAGATCACCACGAAGAGCGCTGACGGCTCCGCGACCTTCGGCCTGAATCTCGGCCAGTTCATGATCAACCAGCTGGCCTCGCCGGTGAAGGACCTCGACCGTACCTATTTCCTGGGCGGACAGGCCATGGCCCGTTTCACGCAGCCCGGCAAGTCCCAGACGCTGGCCGTCGCCTACTATACCGTGGGGGGCGCGGACTCCCTCTTCGCCGCGCAGAACCTGAGGTCCCCCGCGCTGATCGTTGCGGCGAACTCCAACCGGCCCAACGCGGACCGTACCGGGTACCTGTCCGAATTCCGGATGGTCAACCTCAGCGGCCAGTATACCCAGACGTTAAACGGACGGCCGCTGGCGCTCAACGCCGACTATGTCTTCAATATGGGCGCTGATGACATGCGGCACGGTATCACGGGTTCGGTGATGTACGGCAGCACGGGGAAGGTCGGCGACACCCGGACCGGAATCCAGCTATACTTAATGCAGCAGGACGCCACGCTGGCGCCCTTCAGCAACATCGACTACACCCAGACCAATACGAAGGGCGCCGCCCTCTTTTTCGGCCACCATCTGATCGAGAAGCTGACGGTCGATATCCACCTTTACACCCGCAAGTACGATTCACCCGAGACACTCGTCTCTCCCTCGGCCAACAACGCCTGGCGAACGCGCCTTCGCGTCATGTTCATGCTTCGGCTCAACTGACGGGCCCGCCCGCGAAGTACGGCCCATGGATCGGTCCACAGCATGCGCCTTCGCCACCTTCTTGACCAGCTACCTTTCGCGTTAATCGCATCTGTCGCGGCAATCGCATCTGTCGCGGCAACCGCAGCTGTCGCGGAAGCCCAGCCCCGCCTGAAACTGGCGACGACCACCAGCACCTACGACTCGGGCCTGCTCGACATCCTCCTGCCGCCGTTCGAACGGCAACAGGACCGTGGAATCAGGGTGGACGTCATCGCCGTGGGAACGGGCAAGGCGCTGAAGCTGGCCGAAAACGGTGACGTGGACGCGGTACTCGTGCATGCGCCCACGCTGGAAGAGGCCTTCGTTTCCGCCGGGTTCGGCGTCGACCGCCACGGCGTGATGTACAACGACTTTGTCGTCGTCGGCCCGTCCGCCGACCAGGCCGGGATCGCCGGCACGGAAAAAGTCGCCGACGCCTTCGCCGTCATCGCGCGCGAGGAAGCGCTGTTCTTCTCACGGGGCGACCTTTCCGGAACCCACCAGAAGGAGCGGGCGATCTGGGCCATCGCCGGGATCGATCCCGCCGGGAACTGGTACGTCGAAGTGGGACAGGGCATGGCGGCCACGTTGCGCATGGCGGACGAGAAAAGGGGGTACGTGCTGATCGACCGGGGCACCTACCTGGCGCTGCGGGAAACAGTGAACCTGCGGGTCCTGGTGGAATACGATCCTCCTTTGCATAATCCCTACAGCATCATCGCCGTCAACCCGAAGCGCTGGCCGCACGTGAAGTACGGGCACGCGCGCGCACTCATCGACTACGTGACCTCACCGGAAGCCCAGGCGCTTATTGGCGGTTACCGGAAATATGGACAGCAACTGTTCACGCCGTCGGCAACGGACTGAGCCCGGTGGCAGGACGAAGCGTTGACGGCGGACGATGAAACCGCGCGGCGCCAGGGAGGGCATGAATTGATACGAATCGGCATCCTGGGCATCGGGTTCATGGGTACGACCCACTTCATGGCCGTCAGGAACCTGTCCAACGCGGAAGTGGGGGCCGTTTGCACCCGGGACGAGCGGAAGCTGAGCGGCGACTGGCGGCACATCCAGGGCAACTTCGGCGGCGGCGGCGGCGTGCAGGACCTGACCGGAATCCGTACCTGTACCGATATCGACGAGGTGCTGAGCGACCCGGAGATCGACCTGGTCGACGTGTGCCTGCCCACGGCC
>JAJECR010000309.1 GCA_022821935.1 Candidatus Latescibacterota bacterium | reverse complement strand
TGGCAGCCGCCGCCGAGGAGGATATTCTGGGGATTATCCCGGTCGATGCGCCACGGCGTGTGGCCCCTGCCGTCCGGATGGTAGATGGACCACATGTCGTGGATGTAGTCGCCCTGGACAAAGAAGATGTCCCCGATCTCACCCGATCGGGCCGCCTGGGACATTTCCCGCCAGGGATACATGTAGCGGATGGTATGATCCGTCATCACCGTCAGACCCGTCCGGTCGGCGGCGCCGATGACGCGCCGGGCGTCTGCAACGGTCGTGGCCAGTGGTTTCTCGACGAGGGCGTGGGCACCGAGCTCCAGGGCCATGACGGTCTGATCGGCGTGCAGATAGTCCGGTCCGGCCACGGCGACGATGTCCGGCCGCGTATCCGCGATCAGTGATCCGAGGTCGTCGCCGGGGACGGCTTTGGGATAGAGCGACCTGGCTGTGGCAAGTTTATCTACGGCCGGATCGTAAAGGGCGGTCACTTCCGCGCGGCCGCTCTGTTCCGCCACGTGGGCTACGTATTTGCCGGCGCTTCCGCAGCCGCTGAGGAGTATGGAATAGGGCATGGCAGTCGTGGATTCAGCAGCCGGAAGTCACTTCAGCTGCTCCAGCCTGGTCAGGTACTTGTCGTACAGGTCCGTGTGCTTGCTGCTGAGATCGACCGGCCGGCCCTGGATGAAGGCCCGTTCCACCCGCGTCATGATCTCGAGCGGGTCTCCGTCGGTCACGATCAGTGTGGCGTCCTTTCCGGTCTCCAGGCCCCCCAGACGGTCCTCTACGCCCAGGATGCGCGCGGGATAGAGGGTGACGGACTTGAGCGCCTCTTCCCTCGGCAGGCCGTAGCCCGCCGCGGTCGCGGCGTGATACGGCAGGTTTCGCACATTCGATCCGCCACCCCCTTCCAGCCAGACTCTCCGCTCGCCGATGCAGAATTCCACGCCGGCTTCGTACAGTTTCAGGGCATTGGTGAAGGGCGTATCGTAGGCTTCCCAACGCCTGGGGGGCAGGTAATGCACGCCGCCGATGATTACGGGGATCTCATGCTCCTTCAACCTGTCCGCCACCCGCCATAGGTCGGCGTCGCCGACCAGGACGATCTTCAGATCCTCGGCGAGGGCCCAGTCGATGGCGGCGTGGATCTGTTTCTCTTCAGAAGCGTGTACGAAAACGGGCAGTTCCTTCTTGAGCACGGGGATCATCGATTCCCAGCCGAGGTCCGAAGGATGGAAAGGTCCGCCGTCACGCTCGGCCTCTTTCGCGATCATGTACGCCCGGGCATCTCGAAAGGCATCGCGCAATCTCGTCTGGCTTTCCCGGCGTGTTTTGATCTGCTCCTCCCTGCTGACCACACCGGGAAAGTCCAGAATACGGTAGGACGGCCACCGCACATGGAGTCCCACCGTCGGGTTCAGCGTCATTCCCTCGGTGGTCCATCCATCCAGCGCGATCAGACCGGAAAGACCGGAGATCAGCCCGCCGCTCGGCATGGTCAGGGCGGTCAGGATCCCGTTCGCCCGTCCCACCGGAAAGTACTCGCTGTCCGGATTTACGGCGGAAACCGCGCGGACGCTCGGGGTAACGTCCCCGACTTCCACGTTGTCCCGGGTTGCCCTAACCGAGCCGATCTCGGACAGGCCCAGGGCGGTAGTCGTGGCGATCAGGCCGGGATATACATGTTTCCCCGTAACGTCGATGACCAGGGTGTTGTCGGGCAGGGCCAGGTCGGTCCCTATACCGGTTATAACGCCGGACTCGAACAGCACCGTGGCGGTCTCGATGACGTCGCCGCTCACGGTATGGACGGTTCCGCCGGTCAATGCAATGGGCTGCGTCTGAGGACCGGCCGGCTTCTGTTTCGAAGCCGCTGCTTCATGGACCATGATGCCCATCACGAATCCAATGATCAGAAAAGGACGGGTTATTCGTTTTGAGATCGATCGTGCCCGTGCCAATGGATGCCAACTGTGGCCCGACGTTCTCCTCGCCATTCGTCCTTTACCCTGTCTGCCTCGGGGCAATTCCAGCATTTCAGGCCTCCGTTCGCCGGGAATCCGGCTTGTACGCGTCTATGCGCCGGGCGCTTCTTCGTCGGCTTCGGGCGATCTGAGCAGTTTCTGGATCAGTCTCATCCGCTCCTGCTCGACCTCATTGCGCATCAGCTTGTCTTCGTCGATGTCGAAGTACTTCCTTCCGTCGATCCAGGTCTGTTCGCACTTCGTGTACGTGGAAAGGGGATGGCCGTTCCAGATCACGAAATCGGCGTCCTTGCCCGCTTCGAGGGAACCAACCCATGGATCGATGGCCAGTTGCTTCGCCGCGTTCAACGTGACGAACTTCAGGGCTTCCACCTCGTCGACTCCGCCGTACTTCACCGCCTTGGCGGCTTCCGTGTTCAGTCGACGGGCGAGTTCATCGCTATCGGAGTTGAAAGTTACCAGCACGCCCGCCTCGTGCATCAACGCCCCGTTATATGGAATGGCGTCATAGGCTTCCACCTTGAAGGCCCACCAGTCGCTGAAAGCGGAACCGCCCGCGCCGTGGGCGGCGATCTCCGGCGCAACCTTATAGCCCTCCAGTACGTGTTGGAAGGTTCCGATCGTGAACCCGAAGTCATCGGCCACCCGGAGGAGCATCAGGATCTCGTCCTGGCGATAGGAATGGCAGTGGACCAGGCGTTCTCCGGCGAGGACCTCCTGCAGCGCCTCCAGCTCCAGGTCTCGTCGCGGTGGCACGACACCGGATTTATCGTCGAGTGCATTGTACCGGTCCCATGCCTGCTGGTATTCCCGGGCCGCGTGGAACCGGTCCCGGATGATCTGTTCCACCCCCATGCGGGTCTGGGGATACCGGTCGCTGAGGTTACGCCAGTTGCTGCGCTTTACGTTCTCGCCAAGCGCGAACTTGATCCCGGGCCGGGCATCGGTGAACTTGAGCGCCTCGGGTCCCATGCCCCACCTTAGCTTGATGACCTGGTTCTTGCCCCCGATGGGATTGGCCGAACCGTGCAACACGTTGGCCACCGTGAGACCTCCGGCCAGTTCCCGGTACATCGCAATATCGTAGCTGTCGATTACGTCTCCGATGCCCACCTCGGCGGTCACGGCCTGCGTGCCTTCGTTGATCCCCTCCAGTATGGCGGTATGCGAGTGGGCGTCGATGATGCCGGGTGTTAAGTGCTTGCCGGTTCCGTCGATTTCCAGGGCGCCCTCAGGTGCCGAGAGGCCGGTTCCAACTTCGGCGATTTTGCCCTCTCGGACCAGCACATCGGCGTTCTCCTGCTTGCCTTGGTCGTCCAGCGTCCAGACGGTGGCGTTACGGACGAGGACGTATTCCGGTTGCGCCGGCACGTTCTCCCGGCCGTAGGCGCCAGGAGGATACAGCCGGGGCGGATCGGTTACCGTGCCGGACGCGGGGATTTCTATCGTTTTCGCTTCCCGCGCCGAAGTACGTTCGGCCGACCAGCCCACGCTTGCCCCGTCGGGGCGTACGACTCGGCCGGTGATGTGATCGCCCCGGATCGAACCGGAGAAGCGCCATACGCCGGCTTCGCCCAGCGCTTCGTCTTCCAGACTGAAGGTAATGCGCGTGTCGTCCAATTCCATCCGGTCCGCCTTGATGGTGGTCCCGTCTCTGTCGATGGCGCCCTTGAGCGTACTGGGCGTCCCGTCGATGGAGAGCGACAGGCTGCCCTCCTGCAGGGCGACCGCCCACGCGCCGCGGGGATCGATGACCGGCCGGGGCGTGATCACGTGCCGGTTACCAGCGACCCATACGTCCTGCACCTGCACGTCTTCCGCAAACAGGGGGCCATCGGTGATGGTCATGTTGGCCAGTTTACCCGGCTCCAGGGTTCCGAGCTGGCGGCTGAGTCCGAGCATGGACGCGGGGGTAGTGGTCAACGCGGCCAGCGCCGCTTCATAATCCAGTCCCTGCTCGATCGCCTCCCGCACCCGGTCGTGAAACTCGGAGCTTTTGTCCAGTCTTGTGCTGCTCAGCGCGATGGCGATCCCGGCCCGGTGCAACCGGCCTGGATTCCCGGGTGCCAGTTCCCAGTGCCGCAGGGTTTCCAGTGTAACATCGTTGGCGTCCTCCGGCGTGGAAACGTAGAGGTTCTTCGACTGGGGAAAGTCGAGCGGGAGGATGACCGGTACGCCGATCTCGCGGACTGCGTCCAGCATACGGTACTCGTGGCCGCTGCCCCTGACGAGGAATCGAAGACCGAATTCCTCGGCCAGGCGGGCCGCGCGCAGGAAGGCGTGGTCGTCATTGACGCTCATGAGTACGGCCTGACTGCGGGCGATTACCCCATCCAGCGAAGCCAGCGCATCATTGTCCTCCGGCCGGTTCTGTTGAGGATTCTCGGCGAACGCCGCGTGGGCTCCACGGTACCACTGCGCATCGAGAATCGTCTGCCGCATCAGGGCCACTACGCCCATCATGGACGCCGGATACATACGGTACGGGTTACGATTCATGCGCAGATGCTGGAATACGTCACGCTTCAGTATGTTCTCGTTGGGTGTCCCGGTACCCAGGTTGACGACCGCGCTGCTTCCCGCGAAAACCCCTCGATCGGACACCACCATGGCCGCCGCGAATCCGGACTGCCGCAAACGCGCGATTTCAGTCTCACTGACACGGTATGCATCGGCTGCCGAGTGTTCGGGCCGGACCTCGGGATTCCAGTAGGTGGACCCGGAGGTTTCTTCCGCTTCCGCTTCGGACAGTCCAGCCTGTGTGAACATCTCGATCAGGCCGGGATAGATGGTCATTCCGGCGTAGTCCCACCGCCAGGCATCTGGAGGGATATCGATGGACGCTCCCGCTTCAACGATCAGTCCGTTCCGGACGATAACGACGCCCCTGTCGATCACGAGGTCGGGCCGGACGTATATCCGCGCGTTTTCTAGGGCGTGGACCCTGGAAGGGTTCTCGCGCAGGCCCGCCTGGGGCGCCGTCCGCTGTGCCTGGGCTGCGAGCGTAATTGCCCCGGACAGCAGCAGGACCGGGACCATAACCCAACACGTCTTCAGCATGGGTCACCTCCTGAACAAACGATTCAGTATGTAGTTGAAACCGAATGTCACACAATAACTTATGTAAAACCACTACATCAATTGTTCAACAACCTTGTCCAATGCCTGCCTGACCCTGTCGGCGAGGCCGTTTTCGTCGAGCCGGCCAATGGGGTGATCGATTTCGATGATGGGATAATTGCCATGTCCGAGCTGCTCCGCCATGACACGCGCGGTATGGGCGAAGCTGGACGTGCACAACAGCGCGGCGGGTAGTTCGAGGCGCTCGAGCGTGAGGGCATCGTGCATACTGCACGCGCTGCAGGACCCTCAGTCGCCGACGCCCACCAGTGCGAAATTGCACCTCCGCACGATCAGATCGGTCATCTCCTCCGACAGTACGCGGCTTGCGCTTTCCTTGGTGTATTCGAGGGCTTCCACAGGATGGTTCAGGCGCTCGCTCAATCGTTCGAAGACGCCGCGCAGGATCACATCGGAATTCGGCTTTCCGTTGCTCACGAGTGCGGCTACAGTGTGCCGGGAACCGAGCGGACGCCTGGCCAGCCGAAGGGCCGTTGCGACGGCGGAGGCCGTGGGATCTACGAGAGCTATCGGCATGTTGGTTTCTCCGGGTGTCTACAGGCCGCTGTTGGATCGGTGGCCTGCTTTCGATTCACTTTATCAGGTGGAGACAATGCGGGTCACCGGCCTGGATCCGGCGCCCCTGCCCGATCCGAGCCAGGGCGGGATGATGGCGGAATGACCGCCGGCCGATCCGCCTGCAAAGACAATCCAGATTCCTTCACGGTCCGGCGTCAGCGTAATGCGTTCATCGACGCCCAGGTCGTCGTGCCGGCCCGTAGCGTGGATTTCGCGCCCAGTGGCTGTCGTGCGTTCAAACAATGCTCCGCGGATCATTTCACGGGTCCATCCGGCTTCACTGAAGACCGACCGGTGTTCGGGGCAGATGACGAATACGATAGCGGCGCCGGCGTAGTTGGTTGTCCGGGCGACCCGGGCAAATGACTCGACCAGACCGTCGGGTTCGTCATTCACGTGGTCGGCCACGGAATGCGGGGCTTCCGCGGCGAGTACGGTTACGGCGCTCCTGTCCGCCGGTACACCCAGTTCCTCACCCTGGGTCTGCCAGTCGCTACACGGTGCTTCCGGCAGGCAGTACGCAATGCGTCCGGCGTGGGCCACAGTGGCCCGATCCAGGTCTCCAGGTACGCTTCCGATGCCATTCCGTATGACCAGGTTCAGCGCACGGCCCACCGTTAGGTTGGACCGGTTTCCCGCACCGAGCACAGCGGTGTCTGGATTGAATCGCAGTGAATCCACAACGGGACCGTGGACGATCACCAGGGGTGCGGCGCCGCCGGTGCTGGCTGACGGGCCCACGATATTGAATGCCGCGTCCAGGACCGCCTCGACCGCGGCCAGGACGACTGGGAACAGCGTATCGGTACATCCCGCCATGACCGCGTTCGCCGCTACCAGTTCGGCGGAGATGGTTCTTTTTCGCTCGGGTACGCTGCCGACTTCGCGGCCTGGATCGATGCGGTTTTCGGCCAGCATCCGGTCGATCCGATCGCGGGTGGGCGGCACAACGGGCAGTCCGTCCGACCAGCCCCGGTCAAAGGCGTATTCAATGGCGTCGACTTCGGATTCGACCTGATGTGCCATCGGTAGGGCTACTTGCCGTAGTAGTTTTCCAGATAGGTAAGTATCGTGTCTTCGGTTTTCTTATCGAACTTCTTCAATCCCTTTTCCGCCTGCATCCATCGGATTGCATCGAGCCATTCCGCGCGGTCTGCCCGGTACGAGCGGATGATCTGGGTGGGGTGGCACTGGGCGCATTCCCGTTCCACGACGGGGTAGCCGTCGCCCATGATCAGCCTGGTCCGGTGGTTCAGTTCCAGCCCGGTTCGCGGGTCGAACATCGCCACGGGCTTGGCTGCCTCGGCCCTGGCATTGGCCAGAGCGATTTTCGATCTTTCCGCTTCGTAGTAGATCAGGCCGACCACTATGGCATCGAGGACGATGACGAAGGCAATCTGGCCAAGGACCCGGAGGAACGAGTTCATGGACTACTCCTGTGACTCAAAACGCAGAGAACAAGCGGCATACCGGGCGGTATACAGACCCCGTACCGGGTGCTACGCCGACCCCTTACCGATATGCTATCTTGGTCCCGCACCAATGGGGAGGCCGAATCCCACGTACCATGTCCGGCCCGCGGCCGGCTCGAAGAAGCGGTCCCCGAAGGCGTTAGGGACGATGGATCCATTGTAACGGGTATCGAACAGGTTGTTGACACCGGCAAAAAGGACGCCGCCGACAACATCTCCATTATAGGAAATCCCCGCTCGTAAATCAACGAGCCCGTAGCCGTCGTTCACGAAGTCGGATGCCGGCTTGTCGCTTCCCGGCGCGGGGCCGTTGAAATCATTGGCGAAGTACTTCGCGGTCCACTGGGCGTTCATCTCGACGAAGGAGCCTGTGCCCGGATGGGAGTAGGTGAAACCGGCGAACAGGTGATGGGGCGGAACGCCGGGCACTTCGTTGCCCGAAAGCTGATACAGCCTGGTGTTGTCGTCTACTTCCCGCTCGAGTTCGAAATCGTCGAATTCGAAACGCATTCCCGTGTAGGCCAACGCCAGGTCGAGCGCGGGCAGTGGAGACCAGGTCAGCTTCAGTTCGATGCCCCGGTTCCGCGTCTTGCCGGCGTTTCGGAAAAAGATCTCGTCCGTTTCCGGATTATCGATCTGGAAGGGCAGGAGCATATTGCTGATCCCAAAGGCGAACAAGGCTGCGTCATAGGTCAACCCGGCGTCCGGCACAAAACCCTTCAGGCCCACTTCGAACCCGCGCAGTTGTTCGGGCTCGAGGGCGGGATTGAATCCACCGGCCTCTGTGGGCCGGTTGCTCAGTTCAGACGTGGTAGGAGTCTGGAAAGCGGTGGAAAAGTTGCCGTAGAACGCCGTGACGGGAGCCGGTCGGAACGCCAGGCCCAACTGGGGGCTGAACTGCGCCATGGTCCGCGTGCCCGAGTCGTCGGTCTTGTCCGATAGAAACCGGTCTGTTGCTTCGAAACTGAACCGGTCATAGCGCCCACCGGCGGTTATGACCACATCCGGCCGCGGCGTCCATTCGAATTCCACGAAGGGTCCGATGCCGTCCACGCTTTCTTCCTGGTCCAGTCTGGGATCACCCAGTGAAAGCTCGTCGAATACACGCCCGTCTACCAGTGTGCCCACGAGATCGCCGGGTATGCCGTCATTACCGTATTCGCGGCGATCGTCCCGCTGGATTTCCAGGTCCAGTCCCGCCGTCAGTCTCAATCCGCCTGTTCCGATTCCGGTCCGATGGCTGAATACACCCCGAATTCCCGCGCCCCGGCGGTCCAGGTCGATGACACGTCCCGGGATGGGATTGAACAGCGAGCGTCCCATACCGAAAACCGTGACCTCGCCCTGCCGCACTTCCGTTTCATACCGCAACGACACGCCGCCCTGGGTCTGCTTGACCCGCTTCGAAGCGCCCTGGCTCTGGACGAAGAACCTCGCGCTTGCGGGGTCCGTTTCGGCCGTGGCCTTGTCCAGCGAACTCGGGTTGAACTGGTACGGGGCGTTGTAGTAGTTGATCACCGAGGTCAGGTGCCAGGCCTCGTTGATCACCCGCTTCCCCACCACGTTGATCCCGGTCGACCGTGCGAATGCATGTTCGCGGAACCCGTCGAACCACAGCGTGTTGTAGTTGACGAGAAACTGGTTGTCGCCGGCGCTGCCGGCGGCCTTGCCCTGAATGCGCCGAAGACCGTGAGAGCCGGTTATGAAGCGCGGCGTGACTTCCAGGGGACGGTCCGGAGCGCTTTCGGATCGGATCTGAATGACGCCGCCCGCCGCATTGCCGTACAGGGATGAACTGGGACCGCGCAGTACCTCGATCCTACCAGCAGATGTGAGATCGAGGTTGTTGAGCTGGGACTGGCCGTCGGCCATGGTCAGGGGAATACCGTCCAGCACCACTTTAACGCCGCGCACACCAAAGGAAGCTCGGCTGCCCAGGCCCCGGATGCTGATCCGGTCTCCCTGGGACACGTTGTTGCGGTTGTGCACGATGATGCCGGGCAGGCTGCGGACGCTTTCCTCCAGCGACAGGCCCGGTTCGGCAAGCTGGATCGCGTTCCGGTCCACCACGTCCACCGCGTAAGGTATATCGAGCACAGGCCGGACATACCTCGTGGCCCTGACCTCGACGGGCTGGAGGATGAAATCGACAGATGCGTCGGTGGTATCCGGGTCGGACTGCTGCCAGGCGTTGGCGGGAAGCAGGTAAAACAGGATTACGACAGAGAAGGGGAGGAGTGATTTCATCGTGTACCGAATCGATGCGGCGGGACGGACGGTGGGTCCGCCCCGCGTTGTTCATTAATCCAATGCACGAATCTTTACATTCTTGAAGCGGATCTTGCCCTGGCCGAAGGCCTGCAGGACGACGACCCCGCTGTAGTGGGAGGAATCCTGGATCTTCACCGCTTCTTCCCCGTTCAGGTTCACGGTAATGTCCCGGCCGTTCGCGGTGATGACCATGGTGTTCCACTGGCCCTCGGTGGTCGGAACCGGCTCATACTTGGCCAGCGCCACGATGCTGCCCGTGGTATAACCCGAACTGTGGGTGTCCGCGATGTTGATCTCGTAGAAGGAATACTGGTTCACCCGCGCCCCGGTATCGCGCGGTCCCCGGACGAACACGCCGCTGTTGTGTCCGGCGTCCTGGTTGAACTGCACGCTCAGCTCGAAATTGGTGAACTCGTCATAGGTCCCGATGTATCCGGGACCCCGGCCCGTTACCTCTCCGGTGAGCATGCCGTCCTCCACCGCCCAGGTGGCCGTGCCGCCCCGGTGGGTCCATCCCAGCAGCGTAGTGCCGTCGAACAGAAGCTTCCATCCCGCCTCTTTCTCGGCGTCGGTCAGCATGTTGTCCTGCGCGGCGGCCGTTCCCTGCAGACAGGTCATGACCAGTACGGCGGCGGCCACGCTCCATATGTAGCGTCTCATTCGTATCTCCTCTGTTTTCGCGTACTCAGAATCTCCGTGTTTCCGCTTATTCGCCTTCCTCGGCTTCGGGCTCCTCGCCCAGCTTCAACGCGACCAGCTCGGCGGGATGGCCGCTGCCGCCGATCGTCATGATGATATACTGCACGTCATTGTGCATGTAGGTCATGGGCATGCCGCTCTGCGAGGCGGGCAGTTCGATCGACGCCACGACCTCGCCCGTTGCCTTGTCGTAGGCATGGAAGTACGGATCGCCGCCATAACCCTCTCCAGCGAAAAGCAGTGTGCTCGTCACCAGGGAACCGATCCGGGTGGCCTTGCCGGTCTTCGGCAGATCGACGCCGGCGAGTTCGGGCAGATCCTTGATGGACTGCGGCGTATCGCCGTTCGGCGCCATCCAGACGTGGTCGCCTGAATTCATGTCAACCGCGGTGATGCGGCCCCAGGGCGGCTTGACCAGCGGGATCTCGCCAAAGACCCGCGGCGCGCGCAGTCCGGCGGAGAAGTAATCCATGTCCGATTCCTCGGGATCCGGCGCCCGCAAGGCCAGCTTGGAAATGCTGGTGTTGGACGGGATGAAGTTCACGCCGGAGACCGGGTCCAGGCAGGTCATGTTCCAGTTGACCCCGCCGTTGGCGCCCGGGATCTGAATCGTCCCAATCGTTCCGTCCGGCGCTTCCGCGAGCGATGGAGGCTGGAAGAGCGGTCCGTACCGATGGTTTGACATCAGGTTGATCGCCTCCTGGCGCACCGCCGGCGTGAAGTCTACCAGGTCGTCCTGGGTTATGCCCTGGTGCTCCCAGGGAGCGGGTTTGACCGGTATGGGCTGCGTGGGCGAGGCCCGGTCGCCCGGTACGTCGGTCGGGGGAACGTCCGTTTCGGGCATATCCCAGATCGGTTCGCCGGTCACCCGGTCGAAGACGTAGGAATAGCCCTGCTTGGTGTTCTGGATTACGATCTGACGGGCTTCGCCGTCGATGGTCACGTCGGCCAGGATCGGAGCGGCGGGATTGTCGTAATCCCAGATGTCATGATGCACGATCTGGAAGTGCCAGACCTTCTCACCGGTCCGATAGTCCACGGCTACCAGGGCATTCGCGTACAGATTGTCGCCGAGGCGATGTCCGCCGTAGTAGTCGTTTGTAGGCGCTTCGATGGGCAGATAGGCGTAGCCCAGTTCCTCGTCGACGGAAATGGAGGTCCACACACCGGCGTTCCCGGTGTAGGATCTCGAATTCTGTTCCCAGGTCTCGGAGCCTTCTTCGCCTTCATCGGGGATGACCTTGAACTTCCAGAGGATCGCGCCGGTACGGGCGTCATAGGCTACGACGTCACCCGGTGAGTTGGTCATCGACCTGGGCCGGAATCCCGCGGCGAGGGCCGGCGGAACGAGGATGATGTCCTCCACGACCGTTGCGGGAGACGTATTCGCGAGGTTGCCCACGGGCGTGACGTTTTCCGAATTGCGCCAGCCGTCCATCATGTCGACGACGCCATTGTTCCCGAAACCCGGGACAGGGATCCCGGAATCTGCGTCCAGCGCCACCAGGTAGAATCCCCTGGTGATCAGGATGACCCGATTATCCCCCTGCCCGTCGGTCCAAAAGGAGACGCCGCGACCCGAATTGCGGCGCGGAGCCGAAGCCCAGCGTTCCTGGTCTTCCACGGGCCGGTAGGTCCATATCGTCTCGCCGGTCTCAGGCTCTATGGCCATGGTGCTGCGCCGCAAACCAGCCGTAGAATATAGCATGCCATCTACATAGATCGGTACCGGTTGGGCGTAGAATTCGGGCCGGGGGCCGAAGTTGTCCTGTTTCCATCGCCAGGCCACTTCGAGACGTCCCACGTTCTCCGCGTTGATCTGGCCCAGCGGGGAATACCGCGTATACGCCAGGTCGCGTCCCAGCATGCGCCATTCGCCGTCGGACTGTTCGACGGAAATGATCCTGCCCTGCGGCCGCTCTGGCGCGGGTTCACACGCGGCCATCACTACGATCGCCAGGGCCAGAACGATGGCCGGCGAAGTCCAACGGTACAAACGGAAAGATCGACTCATCACACGCTGCCTCCCATTATACGGGTTTAGTGGTGCTGCGAGTTACAGGCACAAAATTTTGCAATACAGGGAAGCCCGGGAAACGCGGTGCAAGGACCGGCCGGTATACCTTGTATACAAATTGAGGGATGAACGCATTGATAAAGAGTATTCCTGCAAGTATCTCACCAATTTAGTATGCGGCAATATTGATGTAAAGCCCTTTATGACGGGCGTGGCACAACCTGATCCGCCTGAACATCGAATCAGACCGGTAGACTTCAATCCGGCAGTGCGTATTTCTCCAACGCTTGCTTCAGACGCTCGATCGTCGTGAAATGATGTCCGATCATACCGATTTCAGCCGCGGCAGATACGTTCTCGGCCCTGTCATCAATAAACAAAGCCTCGTTCGCCCTGATACCGAGCAATTTGAGGGCCGCATTGTATATTTCGGGATGAGGCTTGACATGTCCAATCGCAGCGGAATTGACCACGTGGTCAAAGGCGTGGTCGATTCCCAGTCGGCGGAGATCGGATTCGAGCCGGGTCGTGGCATTGGAAATCAGAACCAGCCTGCAGCTCGCGCGGCATCGTTGCAACAGTTCCAGCACATTCGGATCGATCTCGCCCCGCGATAGGGACCATAACCGCACGCCTTCTCCGGCGTCGGCCTCCGGGAATCGATAGCGCAGCCTGTCAATGATCTCCCTCCTCCAGCTTTCATCGGTAATCCGGCCGGTCGTTGCGCGAAGCAGCAAATCAGGTTCGAATGCGGTATTCGGCAACGCATCACGCGGAAGACCCACAGCGTTTTCCGCCTGAACAAAAACACCGGGATCCCACCTGCGTACGACGCCGTCGAGGTCAGTCAGAATCGCCTTAATCATGTTGCGGATCAGTTTCGGCGTGGCCACGGCGTACCTGGAGGACCGAAATCCGGTTCGCCCAGCACGGGGGTCGACAGGCAGTAGAAGCCATGGTTGGTGAACAGCCAGACCAGGTTGCGGTCGTATTCGACGTAAATGCCGTGGGTCAGGTTGCCCAGCGCATAACCCGGGGTCCGGGAGGGATCGAACTTCGGTACGAAGTAAGCCGTAGTTTTTGGATCGGAAAGATCGGACACATCGAAAACCTGTACGCCGGCGTTGTAGAAGGCATAGAGAAGAATGTTGTCCTTCGGCGTTCCAGGCTGGGTGTAGTAGCCGCTTCGCTTGGGTCCGAAACTGCCCCGGCGCTGCACGAAATCGGTGAATGGCGCGCCCGCGGGCGGCACGGGCCTGGGCAGCGTACCGATAAGCCTGGGATTGGACGGATCATTCACATCGATCATGAAGATATCTTTGTAGGGTTCCCAGCCGTCTTCGTTCAGAGGATATCCGGAAAAGTATACCATGCCGGTCTTTTCTACCTGCGTCACGTTGATGTAGTCCCCTTCCGTTCCGGCGACGCTGGGCGGGAAGTTCAGGTGTCCCAGCGCTTTGATTTCGGTCGGATCCGAGATGTCCAGTACGTAGAATCCCAGCCCGCCCATGGCTGCGTATCCGTACCTGCCGCCTTCTTCAACCGGTTTGGGCATGAATATAGACATGCGCGCGCCGAACCAGGAAGTGCGGTTCCCCGCGCGGGGATTGGCCCGGTAGGCGGCCTCGTCATCCGGATCGCCCAGTTTCTGACCCGGTACGTTGAACTGGCTGAGGAACTTCGGATTGGCCGGGTCGGACATGTCCCAGGCCTGGTAGCCGGCGGAGTACAGGTCGCTCGGGTATTCAGTAAGGGCGTATTCCGCACTCGGCGCGGCGGCGACGAACATGTACCTGCCGCCGTGGTACGCGGGAATGTCCCGCACGCCGGAACCCTGCTGCTCTCCCACGGGCGCGTCGGGATTCCTGTAGTCCGTGGTCGTCTCCGACAACAGGACCCAGTCGTCAGGCAGGGGGCCGTTCATCTCGTATACCTTGAATCCCTTGAGATGTCTGGCGTGACGGATCTCATCCACCTTGTCCGGTTCCGTGCGCTTGTCGCTGAGCACGCCGAAGCGCCGGATCTCAAAGGCCTGGACCATGATATACTTGCCCAGGTCCTCGTTCCACTGGATGGACGCGGCGCCGAACATGTCGCCTTCCGCGTAGGGATTGACCTCTTCACCCGGTCCCTCCCCGGTCCACGTGCTGCCTTTCTCGTGCACGACCTCCAGGTCCCTCGGATCGGTGATGTCGTAGATTTTCAAGGCACGCCGCACGTACTGGTACATGT
>JAJECR010000347.1 GCA_022821935.1 Candidatus Latescibacterota bacterium | reverse complement strand
GTGTTCGTCGTGCTCCAGACCCGTCGCCACGTAGTGCTGGCCATGAAGGCCCGGCAATGGCATGGGTGAAACGTAGTCCTCCGTCATCTCGTACCGGTCAAATTCCTCGGGAGAGACGCTGCCGTTCAGGTCCGGCTGCTTTCGCTCGACGATTTCGACCTGGCTGAGATCGGGGCGAGACATGACCTGCGCCCGCTGCGAAAGATGCTGGTCGCTGAGCAGGATGACCGGCGTCTGGTATTTCTCCGCGAGATTGAAGGCCTTGACCGCCGTATAGAAACAGTCTTCGGTGTTGGTCGCCGCGATGACGATGCGGGGCGCCTCGCCGTGGGCGCCGTGAATGGCCAGGTTGAGATCCGACTGTTCCGTCTTCGTCGGCATGCCGGTGCTCGGACCGCCGCGCTGGACGTCGACGACTACGAGGGGGATCTCCTCCATGGTCGCCAGGCCGAGGGCCTCGACCATGAGGGACAGCCCCGGGCCCGCCGTGGCGGTCATCACTTTCGCGCCCGTAAAAGAAGCCCCGATGGAGGCGGTAATGGCCGCGATCTCGTCTTCGGTCTGCATCAGGACGCCGCCCACCCTGGGCATCGCCTTCGCCAGCGTCTCCATCACGTCGCTGGCAGGCGTAATGGGGTAACCCGCGTAATACCGGCAGCCGGCGGCCAGCGCGCCCATGCACAGCGCGTCATTTCCCGTCATGATCAACTGGGCGTGGCCGTTCCTCTGGTTCACCGGGACCTTAAGCCCCAGATCGATATCGTTGTCGTCGACGTAGACGTAGGCTTGCTTCAGGGCGTTGATATTGGATTCGAGAAACTCCTTGCGGCGGCCCCACCTGCTCTCGGCCACCATCTGCTTCGCGGAGTCGAAGGGAATGCCCAGGCACGTGGTCAGGACCCCGAAGGCCAGCACATTCTTGGACTTCATCGTCTTGATGATGGTTTTGGTGATCTTCTGTAGCGGTACGCCGATCTGGGTCAGCGCAAGGCTTTCGTCCGCCTCGCATTCGTCGGGATCGAATATCACGACGCCGGTGGACTTGACCTCTCCCACGTGGATGTCGTAGTTCTCCTGGTTCCAGACCATCAGGATATCGAGGGCGTCGCCCGGCGACCGAACCGGGGTATCCTGCACCCTGACCTGGGTCATGGACGCGCCGCCCTTGATTTCGGCCGGCAGGTTCTTGAAGGTATAGATGTGCAGCCCCGACCGTGCCAGCGCTTCGGCCAGCACGTCGCCGACGGTAAGCACGCCTTCGCCGTTCTCGCCTGCGATACGTATGGTGAGGTCCAGCTGATCCATGAACGACCCTTCGCGACCGTCACGTTGGAAAAATCCACAAAACCATTTGATTATATAGGGTTAGATACCCGAATGTCAATTCTAATCGTCATGGTTCGCAACATTTCCCGAACCCTCGCGCCCCCCGTGTATCGTCCCGTGTATCGACCGCTCGAAACCCCTACCAGCCATGTATCCGGTGTCCCTGTCCCGGGAACCAGATGATATCGACGACATTGGACACGACCAGCCCCGTGCAGAATCCGACCAGCATGCCGAGGATCAGCGGCTGGACGCTTCGGAAAAGGGCGATGCCGCCGGACCGGAGCAGCAGGACCTTGACGGCCCAGGCCGCGAAGATGGTAAACGCCCCGTTGTCGATGGCCACGCCCCGGGCGATGGTGAGCCCCACGGGGTGCAGCGGCCAGCCCGGGAACTTGTACCGAAGGAAGATCAACCCCATCATGAGGAAGCCCCCCAGGAAGAACCAGGCGGTTTCCATGACCGATATCCGGGTCGGATTCTGGATCCATACCTTGACGCTCTCGAAGAAGTGGATGTTCCCCGTGGTGAAAGCCCACTGGTCGAACTGCGATGCGCCGACGGTCTCGTACCCGGAATAGACGGTATACGCGGCGCCGACCGTGAAAGCCAGGGCGAAGGCGCCGCAGATCAGCGCGAACATGAGTTTCTTGTCGGTCCAGACCCGGTCCCCCAACCGGGTGATGTGGGACACGGATACCATGGTGAAGGTCTTCCAGTTCCGCGCGAAGGCGTTAGTCAGACCGAAGGCCGTGAGGGACGATGGATCGATGCCGGACGAACCCACGCCGCGTATGAGGAACTCGTGGGAGTTCATGGGAAGATCGAGGGCGACCAGGCCGGTCTCCGCCACGATCCGGGACACGCCGACGTAGAAGACGAAGAGGAGAAACAGGAAGGGCGCCATGATGACGAGACTCATGCCGGCCATGTGCAGGAAGGCCGCCATATAGGCGACGCCCAGCATCATGCCCAGGACGGCCGCCCGGTAGGAAAAGAACTCCCCGGAATCGTCCACGTCCGGTGCCCGTCCCAGGGCCTTTCGCGCCACGTCCCACAGGTGCCGCCGGGCGATCCAGAAGCCCCAGAGGACGAAGACGATCAGGGCGCCGATCTCCTGGAGACGCACCGCGGCGTCCGGCGACGCGCCGGTTTCGAGCAGGCCGACCGCGTTCATGCCGCCGGACTCGAGTATGGCGAAGAGGTGAAAGACCCATATGCTGAACAGGATGTCCACCGGGGAGAAGAGCGCGAAGCTGAACAGGTACATGTTGACCTTGATCTTGATGGCGGGGAACAGGTGGCCGATGACCAGGTCCGTCGCGTAGGGCTGCCCGATGGGGATCACACCCACGGGGGTGAAGTAGTCGACGATGTTCCACCCGATCACGGCCAGCGGCAGCGAGAACCCGATCCAGAAGAGCCTTCCCCGCATGAAGGCCGGCAGGAAGGAGCGTCCCTCGGGTTCGTGAACGATCCGGAAGAGGACCTGGGCCAGCGGGAAGCTGATCCTTTCGTGTTCGATCCACTGTTTCCGCAGGATCACCACCAGGCAGGATCCCGCGAAGAACAGGGCGACGAAGAACGTGCCCCACCAGAACAGGGGGACGATCCAGGGCCTCCACGGAAGACTGGCGTAGGCGGGCAGGCCCTCGTAGAACCAGCGGATGGTCTGGTCGGCGGGATCGACCAGCAGCCAGGCCGGAAGGTACTGGAAGAAAACCGCTTCCCATTGGTTTTCGGGCGAAGCAAAATAGTACGGCGTGGTGATCACACCGATGAAGTAGCTCATGAAGGCGTGGGACGGTACGGTGGACGCGATCAGGCCGAAGGAAAGGATGACGAGCAGTTCCGACGTGCTGAACGTGGAAACCGGCCGGTACTTGCGCAGCAGTCCGTTTACGACGATGACGAAGAACAGGAAGGGCGCCATCAGGGACGCGGAGACATGCTCGAAATCCATGAACGTCCCGCGAACGACCCATACATTGTAGGGGATCCACAGGCTGATGAAAACGGCCAGGACGATTCCGACCAGAATCGAGCGGAAAGTCACGCGGCGGTGGTCTTGCATCTGCATGTCCAACCAGTTGGAATGCGCCGGGTCCGCCCGCCGGACGGCGCTTGAGGAGACGGACTGATGCCCGGGAACGTCTACGAGCCCGATACGCTGAACCGGCTGTACCGGACCGGCGGCATAGCACCCTTGGATGACGGACGCTGCCGTTTGCGCCGCCCGCGGTTCGAATCGCGCTGGTCCGGCCTCCTGCTGCCGGATGACCGTGAGATCGTGGAAAACCTCGGTTTCAATTACCTCATGGTGGAACCGGTCGATCTGCCCACCGAAGGCGCCGATGATGTCCTGGTCATCTTCCACGGACTGAACGAGGGCAGCTACGGCCGGATGCTGCCCTGGGCCTGCAGTTTCGCCCTGCGGCTGCGCATCCCCGTGATACTGTTTCCCCTGTCATTCCACGTCGGAAGGCGATCGGGTCTCTGGCGAACGCCGGAACAGACCCGTATCGCCGCGCAACGCGCCGCCATGGCCGGCAACGGGCGGACGAGCCCCTTCAACGGCCGCATTAGCGAACGGTTGGGCCAGGCGCCCGAGCGCTACATGCTCGGCGGGCTGCAGTCCTATTTCGACGCCGTAGACCTGGCGGACCGCATCGACGCGGGCGGACACGAAGGCTGCAGAGCCGGAGCAGGCGTGCGTTTCCTGGGTTATTCGGTCGGCGGCTACCTGGCCCTGACCCTGTTGCTGGCCGATCCCGGCGGCCGGTTCTCCGATTCCCGCGCCGCTCTCTTTGCTTCCGGCGCGCCGCTCGACGGCATTCGGCCCGGAAGCCTGTTCATCATGGACGATGCGGCCGCGAAGCACTTGTCAGCTTACCTGGGAGAACAGTCGTTTCTGCGCGGGAAGGTCGATGACCGTCAACAGCAACTTGTAGAGACTCCCGCACGCTGGCTGGCAGAGGTGCTGGTCCATGGCGACGGGCTGGCGGAGCGCATGGAGGCCATAGGAGACCGGTTGCTGGTCGTACTCAACCCCGCCGACCGGGTAATATCGGCCGAGCGGGCGGCCTGGAACCTGCGTCCGGCGCCCGTCCTGCGCCTGGACCTGGGCGTGCACGAGTTTCCCTTCACCACGGGAGATCCACTGCCTGGCGTCTACGACCGTCGCGCCCCGGAGACACGTACCCTGATCAGGACCGTCCGGAACGCCCACCGCATCGGCCCGGACTACAGAGCCGCCTTCGACCGTTTCATCCAAGAGGTATCGGCCTTCCTGTTCCCCGACCGGCCAAATCCGGCTTGACAACGGTCCTTCGCGCCTCTTATCTATATCTATATAAGGTAACCTATTGTAAATAAGCGACGTTACACCTGCATTTCGAACCAGGTCAACGCATGGGGTAAGCACTAGTTTAATTTGCCCCTATGCCCTGTCAAGCGACTTCAGGCCGCCCCGGCCCG
>JAJECR010000342.1 GCA_022821935.1 Candidatus Latescibacterota bacterium | reverse complement strand
CTCCGCAGGGATACCCGGGCATGACCGCCACCCGGTCTCCTACCTTGACGCGGCCCGGTTGTGCGATCTCGACCACTTCGCCGGACGCCTCGTGGCCGAGGTAGTCCACACTGTCGCCCGCGGCAAACCCCTTGTACTCGGTGCAAAGCGGGGCCGCGTGTATCTTGATCAGTACCCAGTTTTCCTTTGGTTTCGGTGCGTCGGCTTCCACCACTCCGCCCTGATTTTTGCCAAGAATTACCGCTCTTTTCACAGGAATGTTTCTCCCACGTGAAACCGGGTTTCTTATCGTGGTCTGCCGTCCAATCGGGTGTGCGATTCGCAAGCCGTAATATAACCCCCGTCCGAACTTGACGCAACATACCGAAGGCTGTTACTTGGTAAGTCAATGAGCAGACTCTACCACAACGAATCCGGCCGGGTCATTCCTGCGCTTTGCGAGGAACTTACGCGGTTCCGGCGGGCCCGCGTGATCCTGGATCTGCCGGCAACCCGATCCGGCGCGGTCCTGTTCGTTCTGGCCCGGCCCCATCGGACCGGAGACAACCCGCTATACTGGTCAATCAACGGGATCCGGCAGGAGGCTATCCACGCCGCCCCGGATCTCCATTACAGATGGTACGAACGGGTCGTAGGGACCGGTGACCTGCGCGCAGGGGACAACGTAGTGGAGCTATGGACCGGAGACAGCGCGATGACGGGATGGTCGCTCGCGCTGGAGATCGGCGGTTCACCGTCGCGCTGTGCGCTGACCGACGATGGCGGAACGCATTGGCGCGCTGACCGCCTGGGATACCTGAACGCGGTCCGGGGGAACTACTGCGTTCGAATCCGGCTGCGGGAAGGCCGGGACGACCCGCCTCCGGATATGACTTGGGAGTCCGCTGATCATCCCAGGGCACGGTCGCTTCGCGATCTGCTCCCAAACCGGGCCAGAAACGGCACGGACCGGTACGCCCAGGTACGTGAACTGTCTTCCTGGCTGGCTTCGAGCTGGGAGCACTCAGGGTCCGGCCGCGCGACGGTCTACGCGCCGTGGGACGCGGAAACCATACTCGCTTGGGGCGGCAGCCGGCGCGGTCACAACGGCGAGCGTCCCGTCGCCATGTGCGTACATTACGCCGTAGCCTTCGTCAGTGCCTGCCAGGTGCTGCGGATTCCGGCGCGCTGCGCGGTGCTGATGGGCACGCCGAACAGCTTCGAAGGCCATTTCGTGGCGGAGGTATGGTTCGATGAGCACCGGAAATGGGTGATGGTCGACCCGAACTGCGACGCGATCCTGTTCCGGAATGGGCAACCCCTTTCCATCCCGGAGATTCAGGAATTTGGGGATGGACTGGAACCTTACGTGGAATGGGGCAGGGGTACGAGGTACCAGCGGACTTTCTCTCACATTCGTGACTTCATTCGAACCAGTCTGCTCCGGGGGGTGTGTTTCCGGCACAGGAGCGTATGGCCGCGGACCGACTTCCTGTCCCATCCCGAACAATCGCCGCCGGGCCACGGGTCCGTGTCCTACTGTGAGACCGACCTGGTCTGGACTGAAAACGATGTGGAGGCCGGTTTCGGCATGTTCCGGTATTTCGCGCCGCCCGATTACTTTACGGCGCCACCCGACAAAGACGCGTATGCCTGAATCGACAGAGCCGCGTATGCCTGAAATGATCACGAGCGAAGATATGCTGATCGACCGGATGACGGCCCCGTCTTCGCGGGTCGCCGAGTCCGTATCGGAACTGGACGGCGACGTGGTGATCCTGGGCGTCGGCGGAAAGATGGGACCGACCCTGGCGGAACTCCTCGTGCGGGCCGGCGCCCGGCGCGTGATTGGAGTATCCCGGTTCAGCAACGCCATGGTAAAAGCCTACCTCGAAGAAGTGGGCGTAGAAACGGTTCAGGCTGACCTGCTTGACGAGGCGGATCTGGCCCGTCTGCCCAATGCGGAAAACGTCCTCTTTCTTGCGGGATTCAAATTTGGCGCCACGGGCAACACGCCGATGACGTGGGCAATGAACGCATGGCTGCCCGGCCGGATCATGCGCCGGTACGCTGGCTCCCGAATCGTCTATGTCAGCTCGGGCAACGTGTACGCCTATTCATCGGTAACCGGCGCCGGCTCTGACGAAGACGCCGAAATCGGGCCGGTGGGCGAATACGCGCAATCGAGGCTGGGTGGGGAGCGCATCGCGGAGCACCTTTGCGTCGAACAAGGCACGCCGCTGCTCATAGTCCGCCTTTTTTACGCCACGGAATTGCGCTATGGCATCATACACGACCTTGCCAGGAAGATTCACGACGACGTGCCAATCGACCTCGCCATGGGCCATGTAAACCAGATCTGGCAGGGAGACGCGAACGGCTATCTCGCGCGCTTGTTCCCGTTCTGCAGCAGTCCGGCCACGATCCTGAATATGACGGGACCCGATAAACTCTCCGTCCGCGGGGTGTCGGAAATGCTTGGCCGCCAGCTGGAGCGTGAGCCGGTTTTTGCCGGCAACGAAAGCGATACGGCCCTGCTTGGCGACGCCCGCAGACTGTTCGACAAGCTGGGCAAACCGGAGATTCCGATTGAACGGATTGCGGACTGGGTCGCGCACTGGATCCACATCGGGGGTCGAAGCCTGGATAAGCCCACGGGATTCGAGTCCCGGTCCGGCCGCTTTTGAATGCGGTAACGGTCACCCGGGACAGGGATCCGCCGAACGGTGTCCACGACTCATGCTCGATTGGTGGCACGGCCATGTTTGGCGGTTGACCGCAGGAACCTGCAATGGAGTCTACGATGAATGAGATGATGCCCCAGGCAGTCCGAGAGGCCTTGAAAGAGGGCGTGGTGATTCCGGCTCATCCGCTGGCCGTAACGACGGACCGGCGACTGGACGAACGACGCCAGCGGGCGCTGACCAGATACTACATCGCGGCCGGTGCGGGCGGTCTCGCGGTGGGCGTCCACACGACCCAGTTCGAGATCCGGGATCCGGCATACGGACTCTACGAACCGGTCCTCGGCCTGGCCGCGGAGGTGATGGACCGGGAAGCGCCAGCGGATTTCATCCGGATCGCCGGCATCTGCGGGAAAACGGCGCAGGCGACCCACGAGGCCGAAGCCGCCAGGTCCCTCGGCTACCACGCCGGACTGCTCAGCCTGACCGCCATGGGCGGCGCCACCGACGACGAACTCATCGCGCACTGCCGGGCCGTGGCCGACACCATTCCCGTCATGGGATTCTACCTGCAGCCCGCCGTCGGCGGCCTCTTGCTCCCCTATCGCTTCTGGCGTCGTTTCGTCGAACTGGAGGGGGTCGTGGCCATCAAGGTCGCGGCGTTCAACCGGTACCACACGCTCGACGTGCTGAGGGCACTGGCGGAATCGGGCAGGCAGGAAGAGATCACACTATACACGGGCAATGACGACAATATCGTGATGGATCTCCTGACGGAGCACGCGTTCCAGTGCGGGGCCACGCGCCGGTCCGTACGTTTCAGGGGCGGGCTGCTTGGTCACTGGGCCGTGTGGACCCGCGGTGCGGTTGAACTGCTGCGGGCATGCCGCGGCGCCTCCCTTTCCAGCGAAGCCGTTCCTCAACATCTGCTGACCCGGTCGATCGAGGTAACGGACTGCAACGCGGCCTTCTTCGACCCGGCCCACGATTTCGCCGGATGCATCCCCGGGATTCACGAGGTATTGCGCAGGCAGGGACTGCTCGAGGGCACCTGGTGCCTGAATCCCGATGAGACCCTGTCGGCCGGACAGTACGAGGAAATTGACCGGGTATACCGTGCCTATCCCCATCTCAACGACGATCAGTTCGTCGCCGAACACCTGGATGACTGGCTAGGATGAACATACAGGAATTAACAGTCCCCAGGCTCATGACGGATCCCGGATTAACCGGAAACGGAGCGGAACATGAAGATAACCCGCGTTGAAGCCATTCCCATCGAAGTGCCGCTCAAGCAGGGCATGACCACGAAGACCGCCCATGGCGAGCACATCGTCTCTCCCTATGTCATCCTCCGGGTTCACACGGACGAGGGGATGACCGGACTGGGCGAGGCCACGGTCGCGCCGCGCTGGAGCGGAGAGACGTCCACATCCTGTACGGCGGCGGTCCGGGAACTGGTGGACCCCGCATTGAAGGGGGAGGATCCGGCGGAAGTGAACCGGCTTTGCGGTGTCATGGACGAAGTCATCAAGCTGAACCCCTTCACCAAGGCGGGCGTGGAGATGGCGCTGTGGGACCTGGCGGGGAAGAGCGTGGGCAAGCCCCTCTACCAGTTGCTGGGCGGAAAGGTCCGGCAGGAAATCCCCATGAAGATGGTGGTCGGCGCCTTTGACGTACCGACTTCCGTTGCACTGGCGGAAAAGTTCCTGCAGTGGGGCGTGCAGTGTCTCAAGGTTAAAGTGGGGTTGGACCCCGACGGGGACCTCGAACGCGTGCGCGCAGTCCGTGCGCTGGCCGGCCCCGATATAAGAATCGGCATCGACGCGAATTGCGGATGGCCGCCGCCGGTGGCGCGCCGCATGCTTCGCCTCCTCGAACCGCTGGACATCCTGTTCGCCGAACAGCCCTCGGCGCCGCAGTTCGACGATGAAGCGGCCCTGATACGAACGGGTACGACCATCCCCATCATGGCCGATGAAAGCGTCTTCACCCTGCACGACGCCATGCAGACGGCCCTGCGCCGGTCGGCGGACATCATCAGCGTCTACCCGGGGAAGAACGGAGGGATCGGGCAGACGCTGGGCATCTCGCACGTGGCCAGCGCGGCGGGACTGCGTTGTCACATGGGCAGCAATCTGGAGCTGGGGATCGGCACGGCGGCCATGCTTCACGTGGCGGCCAGCGTGGAGGCCATTGACAGTGAGACCTATCCCGGCGACCTCCTCGGCCCGCTGTACCACGAAGGCGACATGATCGAGACGCCGTTGGAACTCGGGCCGGTCACCGCAAGGGTTCCCGAAGGACCGGGACTCGGCGTCAACCTGGACGAAGCGCAGGTCGCCCGATGGAAGGACGCGTCATGACTACTGAATCGTACGGCCGGATCTTCTTTAGCGAACGAAACGCCTATCCTGAAGAACCGCCAAACCAGAGAAAGGACAGCCATGTCTGACGAACGGACATACAGGGCCTGCGTGGTGGGCCTGAGCGGTATAGGGGCGGGGCGGCCCCTGGTCGACGGCGATCACGGAATGGGCCACGAAATGCCCAACTGCCACGTACCGGCCTATGCCCAATTGCCGTTTACGGAAGTTGTGGGCGTCTGTGACCTGAAGGATGACCTCGTGCAGGCCACCTTGAAGGACTGGTCGGACACTTTCCCGGATTTGCGCGGGTTTTCGGACTACCGGGAAATGCTCGTAACCTGCAAGCCCGATATTCTGAGCGTGGTGACCTCGGACCACCGCCACGCCGACATCGTCGTGGACGCGGTCGAGGCGGGCGTTCGAGGCATTTACTGTGAAAAACCCATTGCCACTTCTCTGGCGGATGCCGACCGCATGATCGCGGCGGTGGAAAGCCGGAACGTGCCCATGACCATCAACCACACCCGCCGCTGGGGAACGGTTTACCGCGAGGTCAAAAAGCTGCTCGACGATGGCGTGATCGGCGAGTTGAAACGCATCGTGCTCAACTTCGGCGGTCCCCGGGCCATTCTGTTCCGCAACGGCACCCACATGATCGACATGACCTGTTTTCTCGCGGGATCGAAACCCGCCTGGGTGTTTGCGGAACTCGACGAAGGCTACGAGGACTACTGGCCCTACCAGGGCGACGGAGGCAGGAACGCGGACCTGGAACCGGGCTGCTCCGGGTTCATCCATTTCGAGAATGGCGTGCGGGCATTTTACAACGGATCGAAGGGAAGGGAATGCCGCGGAGGTTATCAGCTGGACGGCACCGACGGATGGATGTTCGTCCACGAGGACTATTACGAGATCGATAAGGGAGACGGGATCCAGACCATCGCGCCGAAGGGACCATCCCATTACTACTCCTCGGCCGCCGTCCGGGACCTCGTCCACGTCATGGAAAACGGCGGAGAAACCGTCTCGCCGCCCCGTGCGGCGCGCGACACCCTGGAGATCATCCTGGGGTTCCTCGCGTCGCAGAAGCACGGCAACGTACGCATCGATTTTCCGCTGGACGAGAACGCCGTATAACCAGCCACGAGCAATAACCATCCATGAGCGTTCGCATCGCCATAGACACGGGCGGCACGTTTACCGATCTCGTCCTGTCCGATCCCGATACGGGCCGCCTGGTGTTCCACAAGGTGCCGAGTACGCCCGCCGATCCGAGCCGGGCGCTTGTGGACGGGGTCAAGGGACTCGTCGCCCGGGCCGGCGTTGCGAACGCGCAAATCCTGTTCCTCATACACGGCACCACGGTGGCTACCAATACCATCCTGCAGCGGCGGGGCGCCCACACGGCCTTCATTACCACCGAGGGATTCCGGGACGTGCTCCACATACAGCGGCAGGACCGTCCCCACCTGTACAACATGCGTGTCCGCCGGACGCCGGCGCTCGTGCCCCGGTCCCTGCGTTACGAGCTTCCGGAGCGCATCCTGCACGACGGATCGGAAGCACTTCCCGTAAACACGAATCGACTGGATGAACTGGTGGAATCGCTCAGGGCGGAAGGTATCGAAGCGGTCGGCGTCGGGTTGCTGCACAGCCATATCAATCCCGAACACGAGCG
>JAJECR010000012.1 GCA_022821935.1 Candidatus Latescibacterota bacterium | reverse complement strand
TGCCGCCGATGATGACCATGGCCAGGATCATGATCGAGGTCAGCAGCACGAAATTGTCCGGATGGACGAAACCGATCATGTGAGCGAACACGGCGCCGCCGATGCCTCCGAAGAAGGCGCCGGTCGAAAAGGCGATGATCTTGAGCCGCCGCACATTGACCCCGAAGCACCGGGCGGCGACCTCGTCCTCGCGGATGGCCTCCCACTGCCGGCCCAGGTTGGAATCCCGCAGCCGGATGCTGACGAAGATGGTCAGCACCGTGATGATCAGGGCCAGGAAGTAGAAGTTCATCTGGAACGGCAGTTCCAGTTCGCCGATGGTAATCGGGGTGACGAAGTCCCAGCCGAAGATGGAGGGCGGCGGGATGTTGATGACCCCGTCGGTGCCGTGGGTCAGGAAGGTGAAGTTGCGGTGCAGCAGGTTCATGATCAGCCCGTAACCGAGCGTCACCAGCGCCAGATAGTGGTCGCTGACCCGGAGCGCCGGCCAGGCGACCAGGAACCCGAAAAAGGCGGCCGTGAGCCCGCCGATCGGCAGCCCGATCCAGAAACTGACGTCGAAGATCACCGCGAGTTGCGAACTGGCATAGGCGCCGGCGGCGAAGTAGACCGCGAATCCCACGTCGAGCAGGCCGCAGAAGCCGAGCGTGATGTTGAGCCCCAGGGCCATGATGGCGAAGATGGCGGCGAGCGCGCCCAGGTGGATCAGGTACGGATTATCGAGAAAAATGAACGGGAACATCACCAGGAGCGCGATCAGGACAAGCTGGGCGAAGCGTTTGTCTTTCGCCATCAGTGCGTTGACCCAGCTGTTCAGCTTCGGCAGGCGGCCCCAGCCGATCGCGCCGGCGACGATGAGCAGCAGGAAGCCGGTCACCAGAATGGCGTCCTCCAGGGCGATGCCGACCATGAAAGCGGCAAACAGCGCCACCTGGCAGCCGCCGAGCGCCAGCCGGTCCCTGGCCTTTTGCGCCAGGGTTCGCGTGTCCTCGCGGGCGACCTGGGTTTCTATGAAATCGACTTCGGGCACCGCGCCGGCTCCCTTGCCTCAACCCACTTTCTTTTCCGGCGCCCGCAGGAGGCCCGAGGGTCGGAACACCAGGACCACGATCAGGAGCAGGAACACGAAGACGTCCTTGTAGCGCGAGCCCTCCGGGATCAGCGCCACGACCAGGACCTCCACGGCGGCGACGATATAGCCGCCGAACATGGCGCCGTAGATATTGCCGAGACCGCCGACAACGGCGGCCGTAAACCCCTTGATGGCCATCACCCACCCCATGTCGAAGCGGATGGAGAGATACAGCAGGCCGTTCATGACCCCGGCCACGCCGCCCAGCGCCGAGCCGAGGAAGAAGGTGTTGCGGATGACAATGTCCACGTCGATGCCCATCATCCGCGCCGCATCGAGGTCCTCCGAAGTCGCCCGCATGGCGCGGCCAACCCACGTCTTTGAGACCAGCAGGTAGACCCCGTAGACGAGGACGATCGAGGTGAGGATCAGCCCGATCTGCGTGTAGTCGAGAACCACCGAGCCGAGTTTGAAGCTGTCGTATTTGAAGGGCGAATAGAAGGCGTGGGGGTTGGCGCCTTCCGGGAAGAACTCCTTGACCGCCTCGCGGACGACGATGCCCACGGCGAGCGACGTGACCAGCATGATCAGAACCGGCATGCCGCGCACGGGGCGGTAGGCGAAGCGTTCCATGAGCGCGCCGATGATGGCGCAGACGCCCATGGAGATGACGAACATCAGAAAAATGATCAGGAGCCCGCTCTGAAGGCCCAGGTCCTCGGCCAGCCAGGCCACGACAAGCCCGGTGAACCCGCCCAGCATGAAAACCTCGCCATGGGCGAAGTTGATCAGCTTCAGGACTCCGAAGAAGAGCGTGAAGCCCACGGCCACCAAGGTATACATCCCCCCGATGGTGAGGCCGTTGACCAGTTGCTGAATCCAGGTCTCGAACACGGGTCGAGGCTATACTTTCGCGAGTCGGCGGGCACCCGGGCCGAACCCGACCGCCGCCGATTTGAGCCGGGGCCGCAGGGTGGGCGGCATACCCTCCCTGCGGCCCCGGTCGATCAGTCGATACTTCTGGGAAAACCGGTGCCGGATTCCGGCAGACCGGTCAATCCGCGATCTTCTGGAACTTCGTGGCCGCCCGATCCGTCCGGTAGAGCAGCTTCCACTTCGCATTCTCGACCCGGAAGATGCCGATATGCAGGATATCGAGCATGCCGTGCTTGTCGAAGCCGAAGTTCCCGATGGTCGTCTTGTACTGGCCCTTGTTCAGCTCTGCCAGAAGCGCCTTGCGGGTAACCTTGCCGGCCTTGGCAAGGCGCGCCACCGCCTGCACATAGACCTGTCCAGCCGCGTGGGCCATGGGCCCGAACGACTCAAACGGATCCTGGAACTTGGCCGCAGCATAGTCCTTCACGAAGGCGGTGCCGCGCCCTTCCGGATAATGGTCCAGCGGCAGTCCCCAGAAGCTCGCGAGCGTCCCCTCGGAGGCCTCACCGGCGACCTTGATGTAGGTGTTGGAGAACACGCCGCCTGAGCTCATCATCGGCACGTTGAGGGAGATCTTCAGCTTCTGCTGGCGGAACAGCGCCGCCAAGACCATGTGGCATGCATAGAAGTAGGCGTACGGGTTCATGGTCTTCAGCTTGGCGTAGTTGGTGGCGTAGG
>JAJECR010000380.1 GCA_022821935.1 Candidatus Latescibacterota bacterium | reverse complement strand
CCCGCTATCCCCACCTACGGCAGCGTCTTGGCTGAACAGGGCGTGTACTCCGTGCACGTGGGCAAGACCCACGTTTTCGCACCGAGCGGCGAACTGGGTTTCCGGGAGACGCGGAGCGCCGTGGAGCATATGGGCGCCGGTGATCCGGAAATCGGCCGCCGTCCATTCCGGATCAGGCAGGCCGCCGCGGAACGGGCCGCCCAGTTCGGCGTAAAAGCAGCACATCTCCGGGTCGACCTGGACCGCGTCGATGCGGCCATTGACTGGATTTTGAACACCGCGCCGTCTGTGGATGCGCCCTGGACGCTGTCGGTAAACGTCATCCATCCTCATTTCCCCCACTACACGTCGCAGGAACTCTGGGACCTCTATCCGCAGGGCGGCGATCTTCCGGAGTTCGGATCCGACCAGGAAACCGCGGACCACCCCAGGGCCCGGGAAATCCGCGAACACTTCCAGACGGATGCGTTTACCGAGGAACAGATACGGGGACAGCGCCGGGGATACCTGGCCTGCGTGACCTTTCTGGACCGGCAGTTGGAGCGGCTGATCGAAGCGCTGAAGGCCTCTGATCTCTATGACGATACAAACGTAATCTACACGTCGGACCACGGTGAAATGCTTGGCAAGTTCGGCATGTGGTGGAAGTGTTCCCTCTACGAGGACGCGAGCCGTATCCCATGCATCGCTGCGGGACCGGACTTCTCGTCCGGGGCGCGCGTTTCGACGCCGGTGGATCTGCACGACGTGCAGGCGAGCCTGTTTGAATCGACCGGCGCCGACCGGCCGTCCGACTGGGTAGGACAACCGCTCCAGAGCATGCAAGTCAGCGACGGCCAGCGCGTCGTTTTCTCGGAGTACCATGGCCATGGGGTCCGGCACAGCGCCTTCATGGTCCGAAAGGGCAAATGGAAGTACATTCATCACGTGGACGCGCCGCACCAGCTCTTCGACCTGGAGTGTGACCCCGATGAATTACGGAACGTGTATACCGCGCATCCGGCAGTAGCCGCTAGCCTGGAGTCGGAGCTCCGATCGATCTGCGATCCCGAAAGGGAGAACGACCGCGCGGACTGGTTCATGGACGCGCAACTCGCGTCCATGTCAAACGAAGGCTGAATGACGATCGCCGACCGAATAACGACTGCCGACTGAATGTCATGTGAGGGCTTAATACCGACCGACGGCTTAATGCCGACCGCCGACCGAACGGATTGAGCATGAGCGAGAAACGAATGCTGGGCATAACCGTCCTGGCCGACTTCATCCTCAACGAAGGGGTGGACGCCGTCCTGGAAAACCTCGTCGACCGGGCGGGCGCCACGGCCGTGGCCGTTAATCCCACGGTGACCGCGCCGTCGGAGGAAGGGATCGGCTCCTTCCAGCCGCCCAGCGACGCCGGCAGCAGTCCCCGCGTCTTCGATCGGCCCCTGTGGGGCCGTCGATCGCTCTGGGTCCGCAGCGCGCCGAGTTACGTACCCCGTATGTCATACTATACCGATACGCCGTACAAGCCCCGCGAGCCCAACGACCTGACGGACAAGCACGGCGAACTGATCGGTCGTTTCATCGACGCCGCGCTGGACCGAGGCCTCAAAGTTTACCTGCAGCTGAGCAGCGTAACGCCACCTGGACTCTCGGACGAAGACCGGCCAAGGAGGCCCGACGGGCAATTGCCGGACCGCATGGCCGACACGGGATGCCTGGCCAGCGAGTCGATCCGGAACTATATCGCAGCGAACGTGCGCGACCTCCTGGCGCAGTACCCCCAGGTAACCGGCTTTCGGCCGGACTGGCCCGAGTACCCCTGTTACAAGCTGGACGAGGCCTTCCAGGATTTCAATCCCCAGGTAGCGTGCTGGGCCGCGGCGCATCAGTTCGACTACGAGGCCATCCACGAAGCAGTACGGTCGGCCTTCGACTACCTCCACGGGCGGCTTGAGAACCGGGACCTGCTCGACATGAGCGGCCCCAGCCGGGGCGCGGCAACGCTGGCCGCCATTTTCCGGTCCTTTCCCGGCATCGCGGAATGGCTGCACCTCAAATCCGCCCTGTCCAACGATTTGCTGCGGCACTGGAGGACGGTCATCACGACGTACGGAAGTCCGGATAAGGAGCTGTCGGCCAACGCCTTCATGTTCCCGCTCACGCTCTGGACGGGTTTCGATTTCCGCGGGGCATCGGGAATCTGCGACGCGGTATCCCCCAAGCTGTATACCATGCACTGGTCGGTCATGGTGGAATTCTGGGGGCGGAGGCTGCTTGAGCATAATCCCGGTCTGGACGAAGGACTCCTGGTTCGGTCCCTCGCCCATCTCTTTGACCTCGGCGACGACATCACGGCCACCCGGATAGATCAGTACAGATATCCGGAACCCGACGAACCTCATCCCATTCCCGACGACGCGCAACGGCGGCGGATCGAGCAGGTCTGCGCTGAAGTAAATGGCCAGGCGCTGGTCACTCCGCTGATGCACGGTTACGGCCCGCACCAGGATTTCGTCCGGCGTTTTCGGTTGGTGGCGGAGAGTCCGGCCGACGGCGTATGGATCAACCGGTACGGCTACCTGAGCGACGGCAAGCTGGACGCGGTGGGCCGCACCTGGCGGCAGTCCCGGTAAAGGAAACCCGATGACCCGGCCCAACATCCTCTTCGTCATGACGGACCAGCAGCGTTTCGATACCATTGCCGCGCTGGGCAACGAGATTATACATACGCCCAACATGGACCGGCTGGTACGGCGTGGCGTATCCTTTACGCAGGGTTACTCCACCTGTCCCGTGTGCGTGGCGGCGCGGACGACCATCCGCACGGGATGCGACCCGCCCACAACACGCGTTTTCAGCAATGGCCGGTCCGCGCCCGTACCGGGCCAAGCCGACACGCTCGAAGGCCGATGCGGGGACTATCTCGCCCGTACGCTCGCGGCCTCGGGTTACCGCACATTCGGGGTAGGGAAGTTCCACACGTTTCCCTGGAATGAGGATGTGGGCTACGAATCCCAGCTTCACAGCGAAGAGCTCTACGGCAGCCCGGAGCAGCGCCGGGAGGAAGCTTACGCGGGATGGATCGCACGGGAACACCCGGAGTTCGACTATATCGAAGCGCTGATGGGGGAGCGGACGGAAATGTACTACATGCCCCAGGTCAGTCCGCTGCCCGCCCACCTGACTGTGGAGTCCTGGGCGGCGGACCGCGCGATCGAAGCACTGCGCCGACCCGACGACCGGCCGTTCTTTGGCTTCGTGTCCTTCATCGGCCCCCATCCA
>JAJECR010000041.1 GCA_022821935.1 Candidatus Latescibacterota bacterium | reverse complement strand
CGTTGTCCTGGTGCCAGAAGACGGGGCCGCCCTGCCGGGGCGGCTTGTAGAGGGCCTGGTCGTGGAACAGCTGTATATTGGGTCCGAGCAGGGATTCGACGACGTCCAGTATGGGCTCGTGGTACAACAGTTTTCTGAACTCGATGCTGCGTTCGCACATCTGCATGATCTGCAGCATCTGGGACCGGGCCTTGCGCTTGCTGTTTTTGTCTTCCGTGTCGTCGATGGACAGGTTGCGGTAACGGCCGCTTTCGCGCGCGGTCTCGAACACGCGGTCGTACTCCGCACGCAGTACTTCGACGTGGTCGTCGTCGAGCAGTTTGCCGGCTACCAGGAACCCCTGGTCGTGAAACAGCCCGATCTCTTCGACGGTCAATCCGCCATGGGTATCCGAAGGTGCCGCGGACATGGTCAATTCCTCTTTATTCGGTCCGCCGGGAAGGGGAAAATCGCCCTTGCCCCGCATGAAGATCTGTCTGTATTATGGTGTACTCACGACCCAATTTAAAGGCGCCTTCACGACAGGCAAGTTTTTTAGCCGGAGATCCTCATGCACGGCGACAGCGGGGACCGATTCGAGCTCCACCGGTGGCTGTACCGGACCATGTTCACGATCCGGACGGTGGAAGAGCGGCTGGCGAGGTCCTTCATGGCCGGCCTGATCCACGGCGCGTGCCATACCTATATCGGGGAGGAAGCCGTCGCCGCCGGTGTTTGCGCCGGATTGACCGATGACGACGCGGTCTTCAGCACGCACCGGGGGCACGGCCACGCGCTGGCCAAGGGGGTGTCGCCGGCCGCGCTGATCGCCGAATTGTACGGCCGGGAGACCGGCATCTCTCACGGCCGGGGCGGCAGCATGCACCTCTTCGCGCCCGAGATCGGTCTCATGGGGACCAGCGGGATCGTGGGGCCCTGCATCCTGCAGGCCGCCGGCGCCGGGTACAGCGCCAAGCTGATGGACAACGGCAGCGTCGGCGTGGCCTTCTTCGGCGACGGCGCCGTGGGGAACGGGGCTTTTCACGAAGGACTGAATCTCGCCGCCATCTACGACCTGCCCGTCCTTTTCGTCTGCGAGAACAACCTTTACGCGACGGAAGTCCCTTTTTCCTACGCCACCAGGAACCCGGACGTGGCGTCGCGCGCGTCCGGTTACGGCATACCGGGCATTGGCTTGGACGGCAACGACGTGCTGGCCGTGCACGAAGCGGCCGCAGGGGCCATTCGACGGGCCAGGGCGGGAGAAGGGCCGACCCTGATCGAGGCCCGGACCTATCGCACGCGGCCCCACGCCGAGGGTATGAGTCCCACCGGCGTGTACCGCACCGAGGAAGAAGTGGCCAAGTGGCGGGCGAAGGACCCCATCACGAGGTTCAGAGGCCGGATCCTCTCCGAGGGAACGCTGACGGAGCCCGACCTGGACCGGATCGAATCCGACATCAGAACCGAAGTAGACGCAGCCGAACGGGAGGCCGTAGACGCGCCATGGCCCGATGGCGGAACGGCAGCCAGCCACGTCTACCGGGAGACGACATGACCGAACGCACCTTCACGGAAGCCGCGCGCGAAGCGCTGTCCGACGCCATGGACGCGGACCCCACCATATTCGTGGTCGGCGAAGGCGCGGGCGAACGCGGGGGCAATTTCGAGACCACGGCCGGTCTCTACGAAAAGCACGGTCCCGTGCGGCTGTGCGACACGCCCATATGCGAGCGGGGTTTCATCGGCATGTGTACGGGGGCGGCCATGACCGGGACCCGGCCCGTGGTGGACTTCATGTTCACGGATTTCATCCTCGACGGCCTGGGCGAACTGATCAACCAGACCTCCAAGATGCAGTACATGAGCAACGGCCGGCTTAAGATGTCCATGGTCCTCCGGGGCTGTATCGGCATCGGACATTCCGCGGCGACCCACCATTCCGGAAGCTACTATCCTTTTTTCGTCCATATCCCGGGATTCCGCGTGGCGCTGCCGTCCAATCCAGCGGACGCGAAGGGGCTGTTCGCCACGGCGCTGCGTAGCGAGGACCCCGTTTTCTTCATGGAGCACCGGCACCTGTTGAACATGAAAGGTCCTGTCCCCGACGGCGATCACCGGGTGCCCTTCGGACAGGCCGCGGTGGCGCGTGAAGGGACTGACGCCACGGTCGTGGCGCTGACCGTCATGGTCCACCATGCCCTGCGGGTCGCCGAGGAGCTGTCGGGCGAAGGGATCTCCCTGGAAATCATAGATCCGCGCACCGTGGCGCCACTGGACACGGAAACCATCCTGGCGTCCGTGCGTAAGACCGGCAGGCTGCTCATCGTGGACGAGACCTTCATGCCCTGCGGGATCGGCGCCGAAATCTCCGCTCACGTAACGGAACACGGCTTTGACGAACTCGACGCGCCCATCAAACGCCTGAACGGCGCCCACGTGCCCACACCATACAGTCCTTCCCTCGAGCAGGCCATCATTCCGGACCGGGCGTCGATCGAACAGGCCGTCCGCGAACTGCTCGCTGAATAGCGGGGACATGTCCGTCGAGATCAGGATGCGGTATCAGGATGCAGGGACGGAGAGCGCGCGGCGTGGATACGCCAGGGAATCAGGAACGACTTATGCCCTACGAAATCGTCATGCCCCGGCTGGGCTGGAACATGGAAGAAGGCACGCTGGTGGAATGGCTGAAGCAGGACGGCGAGACGGTCAACCAGGGCGAAACGGTATGCACCATCGAGGGTGACAAGGCCGCGGCGGACATCGAGTCTTTTGAATCCGGTATCCTGAAGATCCCGAACGCGTCGCCGCCCACGGGCGAGACCGTACCGGTGGGCACCCTGCTGGGTTATATCGTAGCCGAAGCCGAACTGGAGGGCTTTGATCCGAACGCCGACCGGGACCGCGACGGACCAGGCGAAATCGTTGCGGCCGGTCCCGGGGATGGCGCCGAACCCGGCCATGATCCAACCGGAAACGCACCGGACGGCTCACGCGGCGCTGTGCCGACCGTCGGAGCGGCCATCGATATCCGGCGCGAACGGGACGAACCCGCCATCAGTCCCCGGGCCCGCCGCGCGGCCGAGGCCGCGGGGATCGACTGGCGGTCGCTTAGGGGAAGCGGGCGATCGGGCCGGATCGTGGAGCGGGACGTACTCGAAGCCGCGATGGATGGGCCGGACAGAAAGACCGCCGCCGTTCAGGAAGCGAATGGGAAGACCGCCATCGTACAGGGCGATCTTCGCCGGATTATTGCCCGCAGGATGGCGGAATCGCACCGGACCACGGCGCCGGTCACCCTGCACACCGAGGCGGACGTCACCGCCCTCTCGTCATTTTTCGAGGATGGCTTCCGGCCGTCCTGGTACGACCTCATGGCCGGGATCGCCGCCATCGCGCTTGCCGAGCATCCCGTCATGAACGCATCCTGGCGGGACGGCGTAGCATTGAACGACGGGATTCACATCGGTATCGCGGTAGACACCGAAGGCGGAGTGATCGCGCCCGTGATCAGGGACGTCCCAGGCAAGTCGCTCCAAGAAATCTCCGCGGAATCGAAGCGCCTGATCCAGGCCGCGCAGGCCGGCGGACTGACGCTTGATCAGATCGAGGGCGGGACCTTCACCCTGACCAACCTGGGCATGTATGACGTCGACGCCTTCACGCCGATCATTCATCATCCCCAGTGCGCCATCCTCGGACTCGGGCGGGCGGCGCCGAAGGTGGTCGTTCTCGACGAGGCGGACGGTTCCACTGGCATTCGCAGGATCATGGCACTCAGCCTCACCTTCGACCACCGGATCGTTGACGGCGCGCCGGCCGCCCGGTTCCTGCGGCGGATCAGGCAGCTGGCGGAAGAACCGGAATCAGTTTTCATGGATGAAAAGTAACCTGCAGTACACTTTGGGGGAGAAAAGAGACGACCATGTCGTTTGGTTCGTCTAACGGCCAAAACAGCGAAGTCACCGGAGATCCCAAGATGCGGAAACCGAACCACACTGAGTCCAGCCAACCCATCGCCGTGGTCGGCATGGCCTGCCGATTCCCGCAGGCCCCCGATCTGCCCTCCTTCTGGCGCCTGCTTGAAGAAGGCAGGAACGCCGTCATAGAGGGCGAACCCGGTTCCGGTGTGGGACGGGTGGGCGAACTGTTTCCCGATTCAGGCGTGCCAAACTCGTCCTGCCGGTTCGGCGCCTACCTCGACGAATTGGATCTCTTCGATGCGCCGTTCTTTCGGATCTCTCCTGTTGAGGCAGAACGGCTGGACCCACAGCAACGCATGATGCTTGAGGTGAGCTGGCAGGCGCTTGAGGATGCCGGTATGGATCCGGAAGGTCTGAAGGGCAGCCGCACGGGCGTCTATGCAGGGATCAGCAACTACGACTACCGCAACCTGATCCTGGGAACGGGTGAAACGTCCGAACCTGCCGCAAGCCTCTATACCGTCACCGGCACGTCCTTCAATACGGCCATCGGCCGGGTCGCCTATGTCCTGGGACTCGAGGGTCCCGCGATGGCGCTGGACACGGCCTGTTCTTCTTCACTGGTCGCCATGCACCAGGCCGTGACGGGACTGCAGCGGGGTGACGCGGACCTGGCGCTCGCCGGTGGGGTTCACGCGATCTTCTCCGGCAGGCTGCTCGAACTGCGGGCCAACGCCGGTATGCTCTCGCCGGACGGCCGGTGCGCGACTTTCGACGCCGGGGCGAATGGTTACGTACGCGGTGAAGGTTGCGGAATCATCGTCCTGAAACGGCTCGAAGAGGCGGAAGCGGACGGCGACCGCATCTGGGCCGTGATCCGCGGGTCGGCCGTAAACCAGGATGGGGCCAGTCCGGGACTGACCGTGCCGAACGGGGCGGCGCAGGAAAAGGTGATCGAGCAGGCACTCGCCCGTGCGGGCGTCCGGCCTTCGGAAGTGGACTACGTCGAGGCGCACGGAACAGGCACGGAAGTGGGCGATCCCATTGAAGCACTGGCCCTGGCGGCCGCTTACGGCAGTGGACGCGAAGCGGACAATCCATTGCTGGTCGGCTCGGTCAAGACCAACATCGGCCACCTGGAGCCGGCGGCGGGCGCCGCGGGCCTGATGAAGACCGTGCTGGCGATGCAACATGGAATGATCCCGAAACAACTCCATTTCCAGACGCCGAATCCGCAACTGGATTGGGATCAGTTGCCCCTCCAGGTGACCTCACAACCGACGGAGTGGCCTTTGCGCCCCGGACGCCCTCGCCTGGCTGGGATAAGCGGGTTCGGGTGGTCGGGGACGAATGCGCACGTCGTCGTGGAGGGATACGACGGCCGCGCGGAGTCCGAACCGGGGCCCTGGCCCACCGGATCCCCGCGGCAGGTGACCGTCAATTTGCCGGAAACGGTTGCCGGTCAGCCACCCGATCCACACGGGACTGGGGCCCGCGAAACCCGATTTCTGCCGCTTTCGGGCAAATCGCCCGCGGCACTGCGCGCACTCGCAAACGGCTACGTGAAGTGGCTGGACGAACGCGCCGATGATCTGTCCTCCGGCGACGCCGCCGATCCTCTGCTTGCTGACATGGCGTGGACCGCGGGCGTGGGGAGAAGCCACTTCCAGCACCGGGCGGGGGTGGTGTTTCGGGACGTGGGTTCGCTCCGGGAAGGTCTTGTAGCGCTTGCGGAGGCTGATACCGAACCAGGACTGAGCGATGGTGAGAAAGCAGCCGGCAAGGTTGCCTTCCTGTACACCGGGCAGGCCAGTCAGTGGGTCGGGATGGGCGCCGAACTCTACGAGAGCGAATCCATCGTGCGGGCCGTCCTCGACCACTGCGACGCGCTGCTTCGCGAATCCCGGAGCGAATCCCTCCTCGATGCCGTGTTCGGGCGGACCGCCGGATCCGATCACCCACCCGATCTCGACGACCCGGTATGGAAGCAACCGGCGATCTATGCGTTGGAGTGCGCGTTGACCGCCCTGTGGGCAAGCCTGGGCGTCCGCCCGGACGTAGTCCTCGGGCACAGCCTGGGCGAAATCGCGGCCGCGCAGGCGGCGGGGGTTTATTCGCTGGAGGACGGATTGCAGTTCGCCGCGATCCGCGGAGAGCTGATCGCTGAACTTCCCGGGGAAGGGGCGATGGCCGCTATTTTCGCGCCCGTCGACCGGGTGGCGGCGGCGGTGGCGGAACAGAACGCATCCATTACCGGAGTAGGGCTCAGCGTGGCGGCTGACAACGGTGCGCACCAGGTGGTGAGCGGACCGGCCGAACAGGTCGAAGCGATCCTCTCCCGTTTCGAGCGGGAAGACATCCGGGTGCGGCTGTTGAGGAAAAGCCCCGCCTACCACAGCGCCATGCTGGATCCTGTGCTGGACGATCTCGAGAGCGCACTCTCCGGCATCCGGACGCAGCCGCCCGAAATACCTTACTTGAGCAGTATGACGGGCGCCCTCGTGGATGAAGGGCAGGAGCTCGACGGTGCATACTGGCGCCGGCAGACCCGCGAACCGGTCGCCTTCCGCCGGGCGGTAGAAACGCTCGCGGACCTCGGAGTCGGAACGGTGATCGAGGTAGGGCCCCATGCGGTGCTGGGCCCAATGGTATCCATGGCGTGGCCGGACTCGCTGGATTCCGGCGAAACTCCCGCCGTACTGACGAGTCTCCTGCGGCCGTCCCGTGAAGCGCCAGAGGAAGCGAAGGGTGCGTTTACCGTCGCCGTCGCTCGGGCCTACGAACTCGGGTTGCCGGTTTCACTATCGAGGCTTTTCTGCGGAGAGAAGCGGCGCCGGATATCGGTACCCGGCTATCCCTTTCAGCGCGAACGCCAGTGGATCGGAGCGGCAAGACGGCAGCGCCCCGCGGTGGGTCATCCGCTTCTGGGCACGCGCCACGAATCCGCCAGCGGAGAGGTCGCCTTCGACACGGAACTGTTCCCCTCGGATCCGGGTTG
>JAJECR010000208.1 GCA_022821935.1 Candidatus Latescibacterota bacterium | reverse complement strand
CACGGAACGATGCCTCCGTCCCGTTTCACGTAGTCCCACTTGTACGAATTGGTGCCGTTGCGGTTGATAATCTGGTCAAAATCGTAGTTCATAGGGAAGATGTTCTCCATCAAATCCGGGCATCAGGCGCGTTCCGAAAGCTTCCGGGTTGAGGACATTCGGAAGCGTTCTCAATGCGGACGTGCGGCGAGGTATGTTAACCGGTCACTGATCCGGTGTCAATTTGCAATTAACGGTTGCCATGCATGGGTGGAATCTGTACCATCATGACTCGACGGCTGCCTGCCGGCGCCGCCGGTTTACACGTCCTTCGCCCGGAATGAAAACACCTGGGGAGCGGATCTCTGTCGTCCGCCGCCTAAGGTACGCAGAGCAAGCGCCGGAGTACTCCGTTCTCGCATGCGTATTAACGAAAAACTAGAGCGCCTGCCTGCCGGAGAAACCCTCGTCCTGGCTGGCGTGGGCCAGCGCGCCGGCATTCCGGCAAAAGAGGCGGACGCGGGATGGCCCATGGGCGTGGTCCGCCGGCCCGACGGCGATCTGATCGTAATCGACTACCAGTGGCATCGCATATGGCGCATTGATCGCGATGGGATCCTGTATGCCTTTGCCGGCGACGGGATCGCGGGAGACTCGGGCGACGGCGGCCCGGCCGCCGATGCTCGGTTTCGCCATCCCCACGACCTGTACCAGGACCGGCACGGAAACCTCTATCTTTCCGACCTGGGCAATTTTACTATCCGTCGAATCGATTACGAGTCCGGCGTCGTCACCCGCGTCGCGGGCAACGGCCGAGTCGGCCGGGGCGGCGACGGCGGATCGGCGCTCGACGCCGAACTGGACTGCACCTGCGGCGTGGCCGTGGACCGGGAGGGCGTCGTCTACCTATCCAGCGAGTGGACCAACAACATCCGTCGCATCGACCCGGAGACCGGCACCATCGATACCGTCTTCGGCCATCATGCCCGGCACTATCCTTCCGAACGGGGGGACAGCAGGCCGTACTCGGGCCGGGGACTGAGCCTGGGCGGCTACCATGGCGACGGCGGGCCGGCCCGCGACGCGGGGTTCTACCACCCAGAGCACCTCGCCTTCGATTCGCGGGGCGACCTGTATGTGTGCGATAACTCCAACGACCGAGTCCGGAAAATCGATATGCAAACCGGGATCATCGACACGGTCCTGGGAAACGGACAGCGCGCCTCCAACGGCGACGGTGGGCCGGCCGTAGAAGCAAGCACGCTCATGCCGGACGCCATCTGCCTGGACGCCCATGACAATCTCTACGTCGGGGAGAAATACGGCTTCCGGGTCCGGAAGGTGGAGCGGGAGACGGGCATCGTCCGCACGCTGGCCGGTACCGGCGAACCGGGTTTCGGCGAAGAAGGCCTGCCGGGTGTGGTCACGCGGTGCAATTCCGTGGAAGCGGGAATCCATGCCGACCCGGACGGCACGGTATTCTGGGGCGACTGCTCCGGCAGGCTGCGGCGGTGTGACGGCAGTACGGGGATTGTCACTACCGTGCTCGGTGGTACGAGCGTACATGACGGCGAGGCCGCGGCCGAGGCATTCCTCAACGGACCCGGCGGCCTGTCGGTCGGCCCCGACGGGACGATTTATATCGCGGACGTGTGGAACCAGCGCATACGGGCGATCGATCCCGTAACCGGAGCGATCCGGACGATCGCGGGCACTGGTGCGCGGGCCTACGGCGGCGACGGCGAACCGGCCGTGGACGCCCACCTTGGGAATCCCCACGATGTTTCGGTGGACCGTGCGGGCAGCGTCGTCATTGCCGATACGCGGCACGGCCACGTGCGGCGCGTGGATCATGACGGCGTAATCCACAATCTGGCCGGCGCGGCCTTTCAATGGGACAAGGGCGACGGCGGACCGGCCCTGAGCGCGTGCCTGATGCATGTCCTCGCGGTGACCCACGGACCCAACGACGACGTATACATCGGCGACGCCGGCTGCGGGCGCATCAGGAGAATCGACGCCGGAACCGGCATTATCACCACGGTTGCGGGCATCGGTCTTCAGGGTTACACGGGGGACGGCGGTCCGGCGGTCCGCGCTCGGATCGGTTCGCCGACGGCCGTCAGGGTGGATGGGTCCGGACATCTCTATTTCGCGGACGACCGTTGCCACGTGATCCGACGGGTGGATGGCGATACCGGGATCATTTCCACCGTAGCGGGGACAGGCCAGGCGGGCTTTTCCCCGGACGGCGCCAAGGCGTCGCACGCGGCCATATCCGTACCCCGTGGCCTGGCCCTGGATGCGCGGGGGCGGGTGTACTTTTCCGACACGGGCAACAACCGGGTTCGGCGCATTGCAGAGAACGGACGCCTTGAAACCGTTGTCGGCAACGGGGACTACGGCGATAACGACGGACCCGCGGCGGCACGGGAAACGCTATTGAATCAGCCCCATGGCCTGTGTTTCTGTGGTGAGAATGTCCTGCTCGTCAGCGATCATTTCAATAACCGATTGAAGGCGGTCCGGATTGCCGGCTGATATGGATGTGCGTTGTCGTACGCGACGGTCTGGCCTCGAAAAAACGGAATCGTATTGTATGCCGGCCCCGCCGCGTCTCAGAGCAGGCCGGCCCCGCTGCGTTTCACTAAATCAGGACAGGAGTATGGATGAAAATCACCGACATTAAAACCGCCGAGGTGACTGTACCGTCAGGATATACATACCACTACGTCCGCGTACACACGGACGAAGGGGTGTACGGCACGGGAGAGGCCAGCCACATCGACAGCGGTTGGCGGGAGTCGACCCGGCACATGGCGAAGATGATCATCGGCATGGATCCGAGAGACGTGGACGCCTGTTTTGAACTGATTCGCCGCAGGTACATCTTCATGGGAGGTGCGGGCGGCCCCGCCATATCGGCGCTTACCGGCATTGAGGTCGCCCTCTGGGACCTGGCCGGCAAGGCACAGGGTGTGCCGGTCTATCGGCTCCTGGGCGGGAAGTTCCGGGACCGGGTGCGTCTGTACGTGGACAGCGCGCACTACGACTACAACGAGCGCGCCGCCGAGGTGAAGGAAAGAGGTTTCACGGCGATCAAGTTCGACCTCGACGACGCGGAGAACCCCCACAAGCTGGATCCATGGAACTGGTCGGTCACGCCCGACGAGTTGAAGTCCCTCGTAGACCAGGCCTTCGCGATTCGCGAGGGGATCGGCCCGTCCCTGGATCTGGCCATAGACCTCCACGGCCGGTATGACGCCACCGCCGGGATGAAGATCGCCCAGGAGCTCGAACCCCTTAACCTCCTTTGGCTCGAGGAACCGGTCCCGCCCGAGAACATCGACGCCCTGGCGAAGATCACCCATGCGACAGGAACGCCGATCTGCGTGGGAGAGAACCTCTATCTCCGCTATGGCTTCCGGGATCTGCTGCTGCAGCAGGCGGCCGACATCATCATGCCGGACATCTCGAAATGCGGCGGCCTGTCGGAGTGCCGCAAGATCGCCAACATGGCCGAGATATACTACGTGCCCTTCGCCCCCCACAACAACTCCAGCGCGCTGAGCACGGTCGGGGACGCCCACGTCTGCGCGAGCGTGCCGAATTTCCTTGTGCTGGAATACCACCGCTTCGACGACGCGACCTGGGACGATGTACTTGCGACGAATGAGTCGGTCATCCAGGACGGGCATGTCGTGCTGACGGAAGCACCGGGCCTGGGCGTGGAATTGAACGAGGCTTTTCTGGCTTCGCAGATGGAGGACGGGGAACCGTTATGGCAGTGACCAAACCTGCCGTGGCTATTCGAGGATCCTGTTCCGTGGAGCATAAAGTCGCGCGTTGAGTACCGTTTAAGTGTCGAGTACCGTTAAAGTATTGAAGACGCGCTGTAGATCCAAATACGCGCAAGGTAAGGAGGAGCCATGCACTGGTACCTGGAAGTATTCAGAAAGTACGCGGTTTTCGAAGGCCGGGCGAGAAGGAAGGAATTCTGGTTATTCTTCCTGTTTTCCTCAATCGTTGCCATGTTTCTCGTGGTGATCGATGAGTTTATGGGGTGGAAGTTCGAGATAGACGGAGATGACCTCGGGTTTCTCAGCACACTCTACTATATTGCTATATTCATACCCTATCTCGCGGTAATCATAAGACGCCTTCACGACACGGACCGTAGCGGATGGTGGGTTCTCATCGCATTGATACCACTGGTTGGCGTCATTGTGCTGCTCGTGTTTTTGATTCTGAAGGGAACCGAAGGCGACAACCGATACGGACCGGATCCGAAGGCATCGGAGGCATCGGAGACCTGGTGAGTAATATGCCGGCTTCCGACGCGGCCGGCGCGGCTACAGCTATCGAATTGAACAGGCCGAACCAGTCGTGCACATCACGCTCTCGACTGAACGATACCGTCACGGACCTGGCGCATGAGTTCGTTGTTATTGGCCCGGGTCGCGTCCATGATCAGGAACCAGTCGATGATCGTCCAGAGGAATAACCCGCCGAGGGTCAGTAACTTGGCTATGCCGAGACCAATGTCACCGATAAAGAATCGGTCAATACCGAGCGAACCGCCAATGATACTGATTGCGAGGGCGGTTTTGGGGTCTTTTCGCCGGGTTGTAAACTGCACGTCAAACTGCAATTGTTCTTCGTTCGTCAGATCCTTTTTAGCCATGTTCGCTTCGCGGATTTCCGGTTCAATGGACATGCTTTCAACTCCCGTGTTTTAAGGGCTGCTTGGATGACAGGTACGTGCGCACTACGCCACGATTCGAAATACACTGTAGACTAGAGAACTTGACAAGGTTCAAGTTAAATCGCCTACTGTTTTGGACAAGCATTTCCTCCGCTTTGTTTCAGCGTTGACGAATTTGCCCTGCTGACGATTTCCGCCATGCGCTGTGGAATCTGAATCAGCGACAATCGCGAACGCCCAGACGATTCTCCAGGCATTCCACGAAAGGACAGGCCATGATAAGAGTGGGTTCAATCGGACTTGGCGGAATGGGGTCGCACCAGGCCAGGGCCTTTGATGGAGTCGATGGCTGCAAGCTGGTCGCCGGTGCTGACCCTTCCCCGGAAATGCGGGAGAGATTCGCCGGGAACTTCCCTGATACGCAGCTGTTCGATTCGACCGAAGCCATTGTCAACAGCGGCAAGGTAGACGCCGTCGTGGTCGCCGTGCCCACCGGCCTGCATTACGCCGCGGTGTCGACGGCACTGGCTGCCGGCATTCCCGTGCTTGTGGAGAAACCCATGGCCCGCACCGTGGAGGAATGCAAGAGATTGAACGAAGAGGCGGATCGCCGGAACACCGTCCTCATGGTCGCCCACTGCCGCCGCTTCGACCCTTACTGGAAGTCCTGGGGCGCCTACGTGGCATCGGGGAAACTGGGTGCCCCCATACTCTGGCGCAACGCCATGGCCGGTTTCGGACCGGGTAGATGGTACATGGACCACGAAATGGGCGGCGGCCCTCTCATGGACGGTGCCGTCCATAACTACGACTTTGCGAATTTCCTCTTCGGAGATCCGGAAAGCGTCCTGTCCAGTTCGGTCAATCTGGATCCGGAATCGACCGCCCTGGACACCTGTTCCGCCATTGTCCGCTACCGAAATGGAAACCAGTTGCTCATGTCGTGGAGCTGGGCGGCCCGGGGGAACGGGTTGCACGACATCATCGGGCCGAAGGGCTTCATTCAATTCGGTACTGGCGACCTGCCCGAACCGGAAGACGACATGCCTCATCAGTACTGCTGTTACACGGACCGGGAGGGCGAGCAGACCCTGATCAAGTCGAAATCCGAGCCCGATATGTACGCCTATCAGGCCGAGCATTTTCTATCCTGCGTCCGTGGCGACGTGACGTGCCTGTCGCCAGGCACCGAGGCCATCAAGGCCATCGCCGTTGCGGACACCATACTGCAGGCCGGTCCCGGCGGCGAATCGCGGGAGGTATCATGGACGTGATCAGCAAAGTCTTTCGTTGCGTGACACCAATCTCATCGTGTGTTGACCTTCACCTATCCAAAAGGAATCCGTTATGAACAGGTTACTGTGCTTCCTTACAAACAACCTCGGCATGACCGACCTCGGCCTGCTCATCATTCGCCTCGTGATCGGCTTCAGCATGGCGGCTTTTCACGGCTGGGGAAAGATATCCAATCCCGAGCGCTGGGCCGCCATCGGCGGCAACATGGAACTGATCGGCATCAGCTTTCTCCCGGCGTTCTGGGGCTTCATGGCGGGATTCGCGGAGTTCGTCTGCTCGATCCTGGTGATCCTCGGCGTGTTCTTCCGGCCGGCGACGACGCTGCTCGCGCTCACCATGTTCATGGCCATGCTGCGTCACCTGTCACTGCCCGCGGACGATCCGGGATCGGGACTCAACGGCGCGTCGCACGCCATGGAAATGGCGGCCGTGTACGTGGCCCTGTGGTTCAGCGGTCCAGGCAAGTACAGCCTGATGCCGGGTAGAATGAAAGAACAGGCTTAGTTCCGGGATGCGTGGTGCTACCCTCCAATGCATATCATGAGCCGGTCCATTCCACGAGCCGGACGGTCAAGATCGGGGTGATCTCGGATACCCACCGCCTGTTGCGGCCGGAGGCGCTGGCCGCGCTGGCCGGAGTTGAACGGATCATACACGGCGGGGATGTGGGCGACGAGGATATACTGGATGCGCTTGGTTCGATCGCCCCTGTAACGGTAGTTCGGGGCAATACCGACTACCAATCCTGGGCGGCGCGGCTGCCGGCGTGCGAACTGATCGAGGTTGCCGGAAGGTCGATCTACGTCGTGCACGACATCGAGGACCTGGGCGTCGATCCGGTTGCCGCGGGCGTCGATATCGTGGTTTTCGGCCATTCCCACCAGCCGGTGCTGGAACAACGGAGCGGCGGGGTGTGGTATCTCAACCCGGGGAGCGCCGGACCGCGGCGCTTCGGCCTGCCCGTGACGGTCGCCCGGCTCGAAGTATCTTCATTGGGTATTGACGGGAAAATCGTCGATCTGGATGTATAGGCGGGGTAAAAGGCGGGGAGCTGTCAACACACGGCCACAGTCATGGCCTCGAAGCGGTCCGTGTCCCACTCCGCGCCCCAGCCCGGACCGTCGGGCGGGACGATGTGGCCGTCCTCGATGAGTGGCTTGTTGACCATTCCCCAGGTACTGGCCGTGTCTACGAAGCCATTGCCGCCGGTCTCGTAAAAGCCCGTATTGTCGATGCAGCATCCCAGGTGGGCGTGAACAAGTCCGAACAGGCCGCCTTCGGCGTTCATCTCGACGTTGGTGTCGTACATTTCGGCGAAGTGAGCCATCTT